>DASZPH010000143.1:0-117957 GCA_035550375.1 Pirellulales bacterium
CGCCATTTCCAGAACGTGCGCCATGCGCGGTCTCCATCAACGTCGGGGATGTTGATGAAAACCAACCGCGCACTGCGCTGCACGTAAAATGGCTGCTTTTGATTCCGCCCACGCTGGCTGCTTTTAACTGGCCGCTGACACTCGGTCGCCCGGTTTGGGCCGCGCCGTCCCCAGCCGCCTCCGCCGAGTCTTTTCAGCCATGCCCTCTGACACGTCACGAGGCGGGACGATGAACCTGGTGAGGCGGTTGGCCACAGGCATTGTCGAACCTTTCGCGGTTGGTCGCCGATCAAGCGACGCGCTCCATGCGCAAGGCTGACGTCCGCTCCGCGAACGCTAACAAGGGCAGTACTCTAAACCGCGGATTTCAAAGGCACTAGTCGGGGATCTCCCAACAAACTTTGTAGGGGTTATCCCTACGCGGCTGTGCTGGTACCCGCGGCCGATGTGCCACATCATGGCGGAGAGGTGACGCGGGACCTTCGGCCGCTGCCAGGGGTGCGGCCGCGGGACTTCCCCTACGCAGAAAAACGGTCGACTGGTTGAGCGCCTGGCCGCGGGCAAGCGATCGCTCGCCGCTCGGCTTTCACAGTCCCGATTGTGCGGCGAATTGCGCAAGCTCGGTGCTGTGAGCCAAGCCAAGCTTCTTTTTTATGCGATCGCGGTAGGTCTCGACGGTCTTGGTGCTGAGGTGCATTTGGCGAGCGATATCCATCGTTTTGACCCCCTGCCCGATCAAGCGTAGGACGTCCAGCTCCCGAGTCGAGAGCGATTCGATCGGATCGCGGCTTGTACTTTTGGCGGCGATGCCGACATGCCGTTGAAGCAGTTTCTCGGTCATCGCCGGGCTAAGGTACAAATTGCCGTCTAACACCTGACGGATGGCCTCGACGATCATGGTCGTCGCTTGCTCTTTATTGATGTAGCCCCTGGCCCCAGCTCGCAGGGCGCGCTCGGCATAAAGCTCCTCGCTGTACATCGACCAGACGATGGTCAATAGTTGTTCGTGTTCGGTGCAGAGTCTTTTGATCAAGTCGATGCCGTTGCCCGACTTCAGCCCCAGGTCGATCACTGCGACGTCGGGACGCGTGGCCGCGGCCAGCTTGACGGCATCGGCATAGTCAGCGGCCTCCCCGCACACCTCCAAATCAGCCTCGCCCGCAATGCGGATGGCCAAGGCCTCACGCACGGCTGGATGATCGTCGACAATCAGCACCCTGGCCCGCCTGCCGGACATCTTGGTTTTACGTTTGGCCATGAGGAGCGCCTTTGCTGCACTTACAGGTGACTACCGTGCCCGTTGGTTCGGCCTCATCGAACGAAAGGTGGGCGTTAATCAGGCGGGCACGGTAGCGCATGATTTTCAAGCCCAGTCCTTTGGCATCAATGCTTGGCGGTGGGAATCCGACCCCGTCGTCCCGCACTTGCATCCTGACGAATTCGCCGTCGCCAGACAGGCTGATCGTGATGTTGCGGGCCTGGGCGTGTTTGAGGGTATTGATCACGGCCTCGCGGGCAATCGAGTAGAGTTGCGTGGCCGTATGGTTATTGGCCAGGTGGACCGGTTCGTTGCAATCGAAGACGCAGTTGATGCCGGTCTGCTGGGCGGTCTGAGTGGCAAGCTCCGTCAGGGCCGCCATGAGTCCTTCGGCATCGACTTCCACGCGAATCAGCCCGCGGGAAATCGCCCGCACCTGGCCGAGCACGCGTTTTAGTCCCTCGGCGATCTTCGTCGCTATGGCGGACTCGGCCGGCGATTTCTCCTTCGTCGTCCCGGCCAGGCTGTCGGCCAGCAATCCCAGCGCGGTCAACTCCTGGGCGGAGGTGTCGTGCAGCTCTTGCCCGATACGCTGTTGTTCCATGGCCGCCACCTCGGCCACTTCTTGCTCCAAGGCCTTGCGGGCGGTCAGGTCACGAAGCACCCCTGTAAACATGCGCCGTCCCTGGTCTTCAAACTCGCTGACGGCCAGGTCGGCCGGAAAGACGGAACCGTCCTTGCGGCGGCCGTGGATTTCTCGGCCGATGCCGATAATGTGTCGCCCGCCGGTCTCTCGATAGCGTGACAGGTAGCCGTCGTGCTCGTCGCGATAAGGAGGCGGCATCAGCATCTTCACGTTCTGCCCGATCAGCTCGCCGGCCAGGTAGCCGAACATCCGTTCTGTGGCGGCGTTGATGGAGTTGATCGCACCGCGTTCGTTGATGGTAATGATGGCATCCACCGCCGTGTCGACCATCGTGCGCAGTCGGTCTTCTGTTTCTTCCTGGAGTCGTTCGGCCCGCTTGCGCGCGGTGATGTCTTCGATGGCCAGCAGGATGAGCTGCTCCTTCTTGCTTTCGCCCTCCAAGAGACGATGGGCATTGAGCAACATGGTCCGCAGACCGAGGCCGGGAAAGTCGTGTTCCACCTCGAAGTTCTCGAAGTGGCTGTTTTGGGGCAGAATTTCCTCCAGCAATGTCCGCAAGCGCGGGATATTCCACTGGCCGTTCCCCAGCTCATAGATCAGCCGGCCCTCGGTTTCCGGGGGGGAGACGTGGAAGCCCGCATAGAAGGCACGGTTGCACGTCCGCACGCGCAGGGTGCCGTCGAGCACCAGCAATGGTTCGCGCACCGTCTCGACGATGCTCAGGGCATAGTCGCGAGACTCCTGGATTTCCTGTTCGCGCCGCTTGAGGACGTCGATGTCGATCAGCATCAACACCACGCCGCCGATCTTCTGGTCGAGCGTTTTGTAAGGGCGGATGTAGAGCTTGTACCAGGCGCCGCTGGCATCCGGCACCTCGCACTGCTTGATCTCCAGAGTATCGATCACGTCGTGCACCAGCGGCTCGAGGTCGGGGATGTTGATCTTTGTCTTGAGTTCCGACAGCGGCCGGCCAACGTCGCCGGGCCGCAAGTTGATCATCGTCTGGGCGGCGGGGGTAAAGCGGCGAATGCAGAGGTCGCTGCCCAAAACCACAATCGGAATGCGGGTCGTCTCGATCAGGTTCGCCAGGTCATCGGCCAGATCGTTGGTGGTGCGGATGCGGCTTTGCAGCTCATCATTGACGGTCGTCAGCTCCTCGTTGGTTGCCTGCAACTCTTCCTTGGCGGTTGTCAGCTCTTCGTTGGTGCTCTGCAGTTCCTCGTTGGCACTGATCACCTCTTCACTCGCCGCCCGTAGCTCCTCGTTGGCCGACTCCTTTTGCTCGATCACCGATTGCAGGTAAGCCCTCGTCGAGCCGAGGTCTTGGTTTAATCGCGTGATTTCGTGATCTTTTTCCGACTCTTCCTCGAGGGGGGGCGGCAGGCGAGAGCGCCGCACGGCCGCTGCCGCCCGCTCGGCAAACAGCACGACGAAACAGCGAACTGCCGTAACTGCGTCGATAATGGGGATCACCTCGAGGTCGATCTCGGTGAAATGATCGTTGGTCTTCACCCGCCCGCCCTCCTTACGCGCCGGCATGTTGTCTCGCCAGGCACGATGCAGCGTCTCGTGCAGATCGCCCAGCAGCCCCTCCCGGACCATGAGCAGCAATTCCGTCGACGGAGCACCTGGCGGCGGCTTCAAGTAAGCCCCGGTGTCGCCTCGATATTGGAGGACGCGAAAGTTCTCGTCCACGAGAACACCGTTGGGCGCGTAGTGAGCCAGCACGACGCGGTCGGCCTCGCGGTAGATGTCGGGCAAGCCTTGATCGTGCCGGACTTCTCCCTCGCGGATCGCCGGACCAGGCAACGGAGATCTCGGCGTGTACTCAAACGTCAGCCGGCTGGGCGTCGAGGTGCGCTGGTAAAACTTGTGTTTCTTGTCGATGACTTCAAACAGCTCGGTATAGCGCCCCACCGTTTCCGAGCTACCCAGCATGAGAACGCCTCCCGGATTGAGAGAGTAGTGCAAGATGGGCAACACACGATTCTGCAAGAGGGGGCCCAGATAAATCAACACGTTGCGGCAGGTCACGAGATCGAGCTGCGAAAACGGCGGATCTTTGGTCACATCGTGCCTGGCGAAGATGCACAGGTCTCGTACCGACTTGTTGACCTCGTAGCCGCGGTCGGTCTTCCGGAAGAAACGTTCCAGGCGCTGCGCCGAGACCTCGGTGGCGATCCCCTCGCTGTAGGCCGCCGCCCGTGCGACCTGGATGGCGCGCTCGCTGATGTCGGTGGCGAGGATCTTCAGGGGAACCGTCAGTCTCTGAGCGTCCAGGTACTCGAGCAGGCTAATCGCGATGGAATAAACTTCCTCGCCCGTGGCGCAGCCTGGCACCCAGACGCGAAACGGTGTCTTCGGCGACCGTTTTGCCATCATTCCGGGCAAGACGCTCTCCTTAAGTGCATCGAACGCCTCTGGGTCTCGGAAGAAACCGGACACCAGGATGAGAACTTCCTCCAAAAGCCGCTTCCGCTCGGCCGCGTCGTCGAGCAGACACTGCAGGTATTGCTCCAGCGTATCGAGTCGCTTCAAGAGCATGCGGCGCTCGATGCGGCGGCGGAGTGTCGAATGCTTGTAATGGACGAGGTCGACGCCCGTCGTGTCGCTCAGCAACTGGAGAATCCGGAGGAAAGTTTCTTCTTCCGGCGCGCCTGCCGGCTGGGAAGGTTCCTCGATGTGCACCGCCAGCGGTTGCCTGGAGATGCGAATCAGTTCCGCAGCGATCGTACCTGGTGGCAAGACGACGTCGACGACGCCGGCCGCGACAGCGCTCTGCGGCATGCCGTTGAACTTGGCCGTCTCGTCCTGCGCGAAGGCCAGCCCACCTGCCTCGCGGATCCCTCTCAGTCCAAGAGTCCCATCGGTGCCGGTGCCCGAGAGGACCACACCAATGGCAGAGCTCGCACACTCGCGGGCCAGCGATCGGAAGAAGGTGTCGATAGGCATCTGCGGCAGGTGGGTTGGCACTCGCGGCGTGAGGCGAAGTAAACCGTGCGAGATGACCATGTCACGGTTGGGTGGCATAACGTAGACATGATTGGGCTCGACGGCTATGCCGTGCGTGGCCTCGCAGACCGGCATACTGCTTACCTTAGAGAGGATTTCTCCCAGGGCGCTTTTATGCTCGGGGTCGAGGTGCGAGATGACGACAAAGGCCATGCCGGTATCGGGCGGCATGGCCTCCAAGACGCGGATCATTGCCTCCAGACCGCCGGCGGATGCCCCGATCCCCACCACGCGGACACGTAGCTCATGGATGGCTTCGCTCGAAGTCTCGGCCTGCGCGGCCGACGGTTTTTGGGTTTCACCGGACACCGTGGTTGGCGACTGGCTTTGCCCATCGGAAGCTGGATCGGAGTTCTTGTTTCTTCTTTTGGCAGCCATGATCGGCTCTGCTCGATTCTCGTCTGAGAAGGCGCCCTGCTGCGTGACGGCTTGCGAAATGGATGCTCCTCGCGCGTCGGGTTTTCCCCTACAGCGGTTGTCGTAGCCCGCCTGACTTTCGCGGCCTCACGCACGCGGCTAGCCTACCAGAAAAGATCGCGTTGTGTTAACGATCGACTTGCGCTTTCCAGCAAGGAGGGATTCACGTGACGAACCGCATCCGGTCTCAGATCCTGATGGTCGATGACGACCCCGATGAGTGCGAAAACATGGCGGACATTCTCAACGCTCGCGGTTATCGCGTCGACACGGCGCCGGGAGGGCGCGCCGCTTTGCGGCTGGTGGACCGCCAGCCTTATGACCTGGCCCTGCTTGACCTGAAGATGCCGGGCATGGACGGCTTAACGCTCTCTCGCCAGTTGACGCGGCGGCATCCGGGGACCGTCGCCTTGCTCGTCACGGGCTATCCTGACGACGTAACTCCCGCCGAGGCGCGAGCGGCGGGAATCCGTCGGGTCATTCGCAAGCCCCTGGACGTCCCTCGGCTGCTGGCGACCATCGAGGAAGCGCTAGGAGATCTCGCGGGAAGCACTCATTGCGGAGTCGGCTAGCGGTGGCGGTTCGGGTGGCGTCATCGACGGTTGCGCTCACCTGCGAGCGAAGACGCACATTGCGGGCGCGCAGAGACGGGGCCTGACCGCAGGCCTCGGGTGCCATTTTCGGCGACTCGGACGCCGTTGTACCGTTTTGGCATGGGGCATTCTCTCCCGGCACAAAACCTGCCGTCGTCACTCGTCTGCGGAGTCTTTTCGCTTACTGGCGCGGGTCATACTTAAGCAAGGAGAACAAGATGCGCGCGTTGCTATTTGGACTTTTGGTGCTAGGTCTGGCGACGAATCTGAAGATCGGTGTGGCCTGCGGGCAGGAAGAGCAGGGGGCAAAGGAGCGTGCAAGGGAACGTTCGACCGATGATCAAAACGAGCCGTCGGAAACGCGAGCCTACCTGGGGGTGGCCGTCGAGCCGCTGCACCCATCGCTGTTCGGCCATCTGGCCGACCTGCTGCACGGCGGCGAGGGGGTGCGCGTCGTGGCGGTGGGGGAGGGGTCGCCGGCCGAGGAGGCAGGGTTGAAGCCCAACGATATCCTGCTGCGCTACGACGACCAGAGAGTGTTCACGCCCGAACAACTTGCCAAGCTGGTTCGTCTCGACAAGCCGGGGCACGAAATCACCTTGACCGTGATCCGCTCGGGCAAAACCAGGAAGCTCACCACCGTGCTTGGCGAGCGGAGCGAACCGCCCGCGCCGCCGGCCTACCGCGCTCTGCGACCGCGCACGAACGGTCGCCAGCCGAGGAGCGAGGGAACAAAACCGAATGGCGTCAAACCCGACCAATGGGAAAGTTTTGATTCGTTGACGCTCTCGCGCGTCGACAACGAGCATTTCCGGGCCACGATCAAGTATCGCAACGAGGACGGTAAGGTCGTGACGCACCGCTTCAAAGGGACACGCGAGGAAATCAGGCAAGACATCGAGGAAGAAAGGGACCTGCCAGCCAACGAGCGCACCCACCTGCTGCGAGCACTTGGCCTCGAGGGTCGTCCAGTGCCGCTGGCGCTGCCCGAATTATGGGTGCTGCCCGACGGTCGCGTGATTCTGGAAATGCCTGAGCCGGAAGGGGAGTTGGAAACCGAAGATCTCGAATCGGGCTTCTGATACCCCCGCCGGGCCCTGCCGATCATCGAACGCAAGTTCACACATGGCGAAGTCATGTCGGCCGAGAAGGACGATTGAGCGGGCGGTTCCGCACGTTGCGCCGGCCGATTTCGCACGCTCAGTCGTTGCCCTATCATCCCGGCCATGCTGTTCGGGTGGGGAAGCGGTCCACTTTTTCGCGGCCGGCATCGCCAAACCATGTGAGGTTCGGTTGAGGATCGCAAAACGCCGGCCAATCGGGTTTCGCGCGGTACGCGATTTTCTACATACGGCAGCGGATTTCTTCTAGTCGATCACGGGAGGTACGCCATGTTCCGTAACCGCGCTGACGCGGGCATCCAGTTGGCCGCGAAACTAAAGGGGCGCGCGTTCGATCACCCACTGGTGTTGGCTATCCCCAGGGGTGGCATTGTCACGGGGTACGTCCTGGCCAGCGAGCTGCATGCGGACCTCGATGTGGTGCTGGCTCGTAAGCTGCGCGCGCCCGGGCAGCCGGAATTGGCGATTGGGGCAATCGCCGAGGACGGGAAGCTCTACCTGAATCGCTTCGCACAAAGCTTTGTCGAGAGACTCGATGAGTACCTGCCCCGGGAACGTCAGCACCAACTCAACGAGATCGCCCGCCGTCAGACGCTTTTCCGTGCCGCCCGACCGGCTGCCTCTATCGCGGGGCGCTCCGTGATCGTCACCGATGACGGCATCGCCACGGGCTCGACGATGATTGCGGCCCTGCAGGCGGTGAGGGTGCATAAGCCTCGCGAGCTGATCGTAGCTGTCCCGGTCGCTTCCCCCGAGCGTCTGGCCGAGGTGCAGCGATGGTGCGACGAGGTGGTTTGCCTGCTGAGCGCAGAAGAGTTCTGGGCTGTTGGCCAGTTTTACCGCGACTTCCGGCAGATCGAAGATGAGGAGGTGGTGGAGACGCTTCGCAAGTTCGTGCCCGCCTTGCAAGAGCCGGCGGGCGCGGCACTGTAGATCCGGTCCGCGTTTGATCGCAAGAGGTATCGGAGGCGCGCAAGATGACGAACGCACCACAGGCAGCCGTTGCTGAGCAGCAGCCCGACCTATCGAACTTTAGCGACGAAGATCTGTTGCTGCGCTACCGCGATTCGAGCGACGCCGCCGCGTTCCAGGAGCTGCTTCACCGCTATGAGCGAGAGCTGTTCAACTACCTCTCTCGTTACCTACGCGACCAGAGTCTGGCGGAAGAGGTCTTTCAAACCGTGTTCCTGCGTGTACACGAAAGAGCACGACTTTTTGAGGAAGGCCGCGCCTTTCGACCCTGGATTTACAGTATCGCCACGCACCAGGCGATCGATGCCCTGCGAAAAACCGGCCGCCGTCCCACGACCAGCCTGGACGCAATCCACGGCGACGCCGAGATGGACGGAACAACGCTGCTCGACATGCTCGAAGACCGGGACGGCAGTCCCGCAAAACGACTCGAAGAGCACGAAAGAAGCGAATGGGCCCGCCGCGCGGTGGACGAATTGCCGGAACACCTGCGCGACGTCGTCCTCTTAATCTACTTCCAGGGCTTAAAATTTCGGGAGGCTGCGGAGATCTTAGGCATACCCCTGGGCACCGCAAAATCGCGAATGCACGAGGCGCTGGTACGACTGAACGCCGCTTGGAGGCGAAACCATCCCGCATCTCAAGAGAGCTAGCCCATGGTCAACAACTTGCTCGGTTATTTGCTCGGGGCACTGGAAGCCGACGAGGTTGAGCAGGTGTCGCGTGCCGTGCACTCCGACCCGAATGTGTCCGGTCAACTGGAATTGCTGCGGCGGGCCTTCGAGCCGCTGGAACTGTGTCGCCAGCCGATCGAACCGCCCTCGAATCTGGGTGTTCGCACGTGGATTTTGGTTCAGCAATCCGTCACGGTCAGGACGTGATGAGGGAAGTAGGCGGCGCGCAAAAAAAAATCGGAGAAAAACGAACTGCATGCCGTTTCACAACGCCTTACTGTCGCCTTTCGGCCTTCCGCCCGACTTTCCGAACGGAACTGAGACAGATCGCGCGTTGCTAAGCGACACACCCCGGCTGGCAAACCCTCCGCTTTAAAGTGCCGGTTACATTCCTTGTAACCTAGCGGCTCCGATAGGAGTCCGAGGGACATCGGGTTCGCCCGCTCTCTCCGAAACCTCGCCGAGAGAGGAGCGGCTCGTTCTTAAGCGCCAGCACCCCGGGCTCGAAGGCCCTTCGACGCCACCGCGTCGAACTACAGCCGGCGCCAACAAGCCCTCTGAAAGAGCGGAGGGCGCTTATTCGCGTCCGCCCTTCCCGCCCCTCCCTCCGTATTCTTTACGCTTAACCTGCCATCATGGGTCGCTGTCCCCATACCATCCGATCGGTGGAATACCGAAACCTGCTCGTCTGCCGGCGGCTAGTGATGGGGAGAGGGGTGGCCGACGGGGATCAGGTAAAGGGGGTGAAACCGGTTGGGCAGCTTGAGGACATCCGCCACCCGATCATCGTCAAACGCGCCGACGGGGACGGCGCCCAGGCCCAGCGCGGTTGCTTGAAGAAGCACGTTTTGTGCAACGTGGCCGGCCTCAAGCAGACAGTATCGCTCCGCCCGCTCTCTGTATTTGCCGACCGAAATCCCCAGATCCATCACGATGACGAGGCAGGCGGGCGCATCTCCCACACAAGGCTGATCAAAGGCCGCGTCCTGAAGGGACCGGCGCACGTCGCCATGAGAGCGGGGAGTGAGCGTCTGTCTTGTCGGGGAGTATTCAAAAACCCCAGTTCCGTCAACGACGAACAGAGTCAGCGGATAGAGCGCGCCTGCCGATGGAGCTGTGCGGAATCCAGCGGCACGGTCGGTGACTCCTTGCGCGGCCCAGCAAAGGTTGCTGACCTCGCGCCCGTTCAGCGGTTCGGTCGCGAATTCGCGACAGGACCGACGTGCCATCAAAACTTCTGCCAGCGAGACATTCGTTTGGTCGGCGATCGAAGACGCAGCGGTTTTCATGGCTTTACAGTCGAAGCGTGTGGATGCAGGTGAATTGGCGGGCGAATCGAGGAGGCCCTCTTTCGTTGCAGTGCGTTGGGGATTCACAGGAGGAGTTTCGCCCTGTCGTTAGGGAGGCAAACGGCGTACCGTCGCGCCTAGTCACCCAGTTGATGTATGCGTGCGCCAAGCGGTCGACGAGACTGGCCCAGTCCATTGTCGCCAGTGCTCACTCGGCACACCGTGAGTCGGGAACGCACATCTTATGCACTTCGTCCGCACCAGTTATGTCCATTATCGGGTGACGTCGCATCGATTTGGCTTTCTGGTTCTTGGCATCCCAGATGCTTGGGTTGTATCTCGCGGGGCCAATCCCGTGAGGCCGAGATGACTACGCTAGTCGAGCCCACAAGATCGCGAACACAGGCGTCAGCGGCGCAGCCATGGCAGCGCGTCGTGAACTGTTACTCTGCTGTGGACCGATTGTTTCCCGGTTGCGGCCTGTTCGACTTGACCGACGGAATCTACCAGGGCAACCCCGAAACGCCCTACGAGCTGGCTCAGGCGAACCAGCACTACTACCTGCTCGATCAGGCCCTTTGCGGTCCAGGCAGCAGACTGCTCGACATCGGTTGTGGATACGGCACGCTCCTTGAGCGGGTATGCGAGCGGGGTGCCGTGGGGACCGGGATCACAATATCTCCTGAGCAAGCCGCGTTCTGCAGAAACGGGCATCTTAACGTCCTTCTCCTCGACTATCGGGCACTGCCTGACCAGTGGGATGCGAGCTTCGATTGTGTGATCGCGAATGGCTCGATCGAGCACTTCGTGCGTCCGGAAGACGTTGCCGCCGGAGGGGCGGACGACATATATCGTGGCCTGTTTGCCTCCGTGCATCGATTGATTGACCCTCATTCCGTGTCGCGGCGGTTCGTGACGACCACGATTCACGTCGTCCGCGAGCCGCGCGATCCGCTCGCCTTGCGACACAACCCGTTGAAGTTTCGCTGGGGCAGCGACGACTTTCACTGGTCGGTACTCGAAGCGGGATGGGGCGGATACTACCCGAGCATGGGCCAGTTGCAGCGATGTGCCGACGGCTATTTTGAGTTGATTGAGGAGGTTGACGGAACCGACGACTACCGCCTCACTTCGGAAGAATGGCTGCGCCGAGTCCGCCGAGCATTCAGATCGTGGCAGGCGGTGAACTCCGCTGGCCGCTTACTGCCAGTATTCGCCCGCGCCCCACGGCAGACGCTGGCGCTTCTGTTTGCCATATTCGTCAGCGAATCTTGGAACTGGCAATTTCGGCCGCCCGAGCCGCCGACGCGGCTGTTGCGGCAGACATGGGCCTATCGAGAGGCGCCACCGAGTGGGATTCATGGCCGCCCCCGGGCGCAACCAAAAGAATCCTAAATTCTCTCTGAAAGTTGTGTGGGCGTAGAATCACCGCCTGAGCGGCCGGCCGGCCAGTCTGGACCGTCGCCTTCCAACTCGTCTAACCACTCCAGCACCTTCGCCACAAACTCAGCCGGCAAGCACTCGTCGCGCACTTCCAGGATTTTCGGACAGACCAGGTGTTCGGCAACGAACTCAAGATACAGGCCCCGGAGATCGGCTGGGCTGCCGCCCTGCACGTGCCATCTGGGCACGACCTCGCCATTGATGGTGATTCTGCCCCCGCATGTCCCGTCCTCGTTGCGCTGACCCTGAAATTCAGCTCGCATTACTCTGCGCATGGCTGCTCCCTTGGTTGCAAAGTATGCCGAGTCGCGCGCCATGCGCGATCATCGGTGACGAATGTCGTGCGGCGTGCCCGGTGGAAAGGAACTTCTCTTAGACGTGCGCAAAAAACATCGCCGCGCCGAGTATCGAAACCCAATCGGCGCGATTCGTCAAGGTGAAGTCCGCAAAAGGAGGGGGACGAAAGCTCCGGCGGGCGCTGGGCGCGCCCGGCGGAAATAGCCCAAGGGGACCCCTGTGGTTATGAGGGAGACCCCCACGAAACAAAAAACCGGCCAGGGCGGGCAGTTCCGGCCCGGCCTATCTCTTTGCTGGAGGTGCATTGCTCAGCAACGTCGAGTCTGAGCGGGGTGGCGCGTGCGATCCTTTCTGGCGGCTCCCACGTATTTAGTATTGTTGCGATTTGGCAGCCAAATTCATTCTCCGCATTTTCTGCCGGGAGGCTTGGCCTCTACGGCGTTGATTAGGTTCGTGGCCTGCCGGCCCGTGGGAGCTTCCGAGCTCGCGGTGGAACGGCTGGTCATGCCGTGCGGAACTCGCCCCCGGGCTCCTCGATAGTCGCCGACAGCGGCGAGCCGCCCCTACGACGAGCCTGACGGCGAGGGGCGAATCCACGAGGGCCGTTACGCCCATAGGCTGCGTTCAACTCCGTGCGGGGCGACTCCAATCGTTACGGCGGCACTGCCGCAGGAAGCGACGGGACCTCAAGAAAGTGTCCCGCTTCCGTCTCCTTGTCTCTTCTATTTCCCAATGGATCATTCGATGCAAACTCGACAAAAACAAATCACGCGTCGTGCTAAGGGGTCGCGTCGGGCGGCCCGCAAGCGGCACTCGTCGATGGACCGGGGGCACTGTCGCCCGTTCCCAAAGACGTCGCTTGGAACCGCCACGTTGCCACCGGCGGACCCAACCGGAAGCCTGGTGGCGGTTTCTGGCGTGCTGGAGGTGCTGCCCAAGGGCTACGGATTCCTTCGCGACCCGGCCAGCGGTTACGCTCAGCAGCGTCAGGACGCGTACGTGTCCGATCGTTTGGTCCTCCAATTTAAGCTCCGCCCCGGCTCCTTCATCAGCGGATTCGTAGAGCAAGTCACCGATCGTGGAGGGCCGCGGCTGGCCGAGATCACAGCGATCGATGGCCAACAACCGAGCGAAGCGAACTCCGCGCGATGCTTCGACGGCTTGACGCCGGTCACGCCCCATTCGTGGCTGCGCCTGGAAACCGGCCGCCAGCCTCTCAGCACGCGTGTGGTCGATCTGCTGGCACCGTTGGGAAAGGGGCAGCGGGCCCTGATTGTGGCTCCGCCACGAACCGGCAAAACCGTCTTGCTTCAGCAGATCAGCCAAGCGATCGAGACCAATTACCCCGAAGTGAAGCTCGTGATGCTGTTGGTTGACGAACGCCCGGAAGAAGTCACCGACGTGCGTCGATCGGTCAAAGGCGAGGTCATCGCCAGCAGCCTCGATCAAGAGGTGAGTAACCACATTCGTGTCGCGCAACTGGCGGTGGAACGCTGCAAACGGCTGGCCGAGACGGGCCACGACGTCTTTCTGCTGATCGACTCCGTCACGCGACTGGCAAGGGCGTTCAACAAGTCGAGCGGCAATACGGGCAGGACAATGACAGGCGGGCTCGATATCCGGGCGCTCGATATCCCCAAGAAACTCTTTGCCTCGGCCCGAGCGTTCGAAGAGGGGGGATCGTTGACGATCGTCGCCACCGCACTCGTGGAAACCGGGAGCCGAATGGATGAGGTCATCTTCCAGGAGTTTAAGGGGACCGGCAACATGGAGCTGGTGCTCGATCGCACCCTGGCGGATCGCCGCGTCTGGCCGGCGATCGACGTCAGCCAATCTGGCACGCGACGCGAAGAAAAGCTGCTTGACGCCCGGACGCTGGAGGCCGTTACCATCATGCGGCGATCTCTGAGCTCGCTCGATCACGTCGCGGCGATGGAGGAGCTCACCTCCAAACTCGCTCGTTTCGCATCGAACCAGGAGTTCGTTCAGATCATTAGGAGCTCACGGCGATAGGCCGATCGCGATAGACCTCTTTGCACTCGGATTCGCGACCGCGGACGATACGTCGGCCGGCTAGGTCGCCCAAGCGGGACGTTACCACCGTCCATTGACCGTCGCCCTCATGGTCGTCGCGATAGATGACGACCCAGTCGCCCGTTGCCCCCAATTCGTGAGCGCGGGCGGTATTTGAGAAGAGGGCCGTATAGTGGCGCGACCCACGTACCGTGTGCAGCACAGGAAGCCATGCGGCGCACGCGGGGTTGAAGCGCTTCGGGGCGATGCGTGGCAAGGTGCCCGCGTTGGCCCTGTCGCGGTACTCCTTGTCGATGTCGAACAGTTCCTCCACCGGAGGCTGGTTCGCCATGATTCGCTTCCAATCGGTGGCCGGAACAGATGGACGGCGACGGAAACGTCCCGCCAGAGATTCACGCACCGCCTGGATTCGCCGGCGTCCCATCCCTGGCACCCGCGTTAAGCGGCCGTCGTAAGAAGCGGCCTCGAGTTCGGCGAGCGTTTCGATGCCAAGCACTTCGTGGATACGAGCGGCCATTTTGCGGCCGATCCCTGGAACCGATGCAAATAGCGTGGCCGGCAAGCCAGCGCCGCGCAGCCGCTCGAGCAGTCCGAGCCGGCCCGTCATCGCGAGTTGCTCTATGGCTCGGGCCAACGACTGGCCGATGCCCGGCAGCCGGGTTAGCCCCGAAACTCCCTCAGAAATCAGGATTTGGTGCACGGGCACACTGAGTTCTTCGAGCACGCTCGCGGCGTTTCGATAGGCCCGAACCCGAAAGCTATTTGCACCCTGCCCCTCCAGCAACTCGGCAATGGCCAAGAAGCTTTCGGCAATTTGTCGATTGGCCAAAGGCAGCGAGCGCGGTGACACCGCTTTGACTCGCTTGACGTTCATTTTCGCGAGGCCATTGAGCAGGATCCTTCAAATATCTCCAAAAAGGCCCGGCCGGCGATGGCGCAGCAGACGTTACATCTCCCTCGACATCGCCCTAAGGAACAGTTGCCAATAAGCGAGGGCTGTGTAGTGGTGGCGTTTGACACGCTCATGCTCTTGGTAGAGCTGATAGTGCTTTTCGGCCTCTTGCTCGTGTTTCGGGGCCATAGCGATCAGGTCCTCGCCGCAGCCACCCTTCTCGTACTCCGCGAGTGCGTGCTCGTGCGCGGCGCGGCCTTGTCGCAAGCCCCCGACCTTCTCAACGTGTGCTTCCATGGCTGTACGGTGTTCCCTCAGGACCGTTTCGAGCTTCTTGGCGTCGGCTAGCGCGGCGTCGATCTCGTTCAACCAAATGCGCGCCTCGTCTTCCCATAGCGTTTCCTTGCTGGTCCATTGCTTGTGGTCAGAGTGCATCTCTACGTGCGATAAGACGGTCGACATGGTTACCTCCCGTGGCGTTGTGTTCGTTCACCAATCTTAGAGCATTGCATGTGCCGCATGCCGGCCGCTGAGGCTATCGCTTCCCCGTCGGCGGCTTCGTTCCACGAAAATGCGGTCGTTTGCGACTCTCGTCGCGATCCAGGCGAGCGACGCTCGCATTAAGAAAAGGTGGCAAGCGCGCGTTTACGCACACGTCGAGGCGCGCTGAAACTCATGGCCGATCGTAGATTAGGCGATCCAGCATACTGCCCTGCAGAATTCTCCTCGACGACCAGGTCCTGCTTGAGGTTTTTCGACCAACCGGCCTAGGATCGCCGCTGGCACCGAAAATGCAAATGGCCAAACAACCGTTTGCCACGGCTTCAGAGGAACCTTAGCCATGCCAGCTTCGCACCAGTTTGTCGTGGTGGAATTCGTTGGTGGACCGTATGACGGGCACAAGCAAGTCGTCGAGTGTGCCGCGAGGCAACCAGTCGCGAGGGTGGTAATGCCTGCCGTCCTCGGCGGACTGCCAGACGAGAAAGCGGCGGAGAGGCTGGTCCTCTATGCTCTTGAATCGTCGCCGTTCGGCTGGCACTACCGGCACGCCGGTTGGGCGATTGCGCCGAGCACCAGGTGGCGCTGGTTGGGGGCCGGCGGCTGTTTAGAATGGTTGCGCGCTCGAATCGCACGCCACTGGGTCCAACTAACCGCTTAGTGCAGGTGGCGTCAGGTCGGGGGCGTTCTGAACTGCAACCCGTCGGTGGCGATCTCGACGGCCAAACTGAATTCCCGCGACAACTCATTCAAAAGCGCGCGAATTTCCACTCCTTCCATCCGCAGGATACCCTTGCCACAGTGCGTGAAGATGGCCCGCTCGACACGCTCGCGGCGGCACCAATCGAGTTGGGTGCGTATCGAGGCGTGGCCAATCAGGGCACCGTCACGTTTCTTCAAAATGGGCCGGCTGATCGTCGCTCCGTCGCCGATATAGGCTGCAATCCCCGTCAAGGCCGCGTGCCGCCGACGGATTCGGGCGAGGTCCGGACAGTAGAATACCGTGGCCGTTTCATCGCTCACTCGAAAGCCGACGGCCGGCGCGCGAAGCGAGTGGTCGACGGCGAAGGCCTCGAACCAGAGTCCACAAACGCTGACCGGCTCGCCCACGCGCAACCGGTTGCGATCGTCGATCGGGAAACGATGGATTTGTTTCCACGTAGCGGCCGTCGCGTAAACCGGACACGAGGCACCCTGCCGGAGACCAAGCACATGGTCGGGATGGGCGTGGGTCAAGACGATAGCATCAGGCCGCAGTCGCCTGTGCAGGTGCAGCCAGTCTCGACCGCAATCGATGAGCACTCGTTGGCCGAGGTGCTCGACGAGCAAGACCGAGTGCCTGCGGTGCTGTCGATTGCTTTCGGCGATATTGGCGCGCGTGCCCAGGAAGGTAAGCTCCATCGGTTTCCTCATAACCTCCGCCTTCGTCGTAACCCAGGCGCGCCGCCTCGCGCGCAGCGAGCGGAGGCGCTACAGTCCCGCTCGACGGGAATGTACAAAAGGCAGCGAAACAGGGCATTGTGTTGACCGGCACCATTCTTGCGAAATTGATAACTGTTACCGTTGGGTTGGGCCACGGCGATTCAAGCAGGAGTTGCAAGATGAAAACGACTACTCGACAAACGAAACATGCGGCGGTCCCAACACCCGTGCATGTGGGGGCGCCGGAAGCCAAGCCCGAGTATTGTTTTCCGAGCCCCGATATGGTGGCTAGGCGAGCGTATGAGATTTGGCAGCGGCACGGTTGCCCCAAGGGGACCGAGTTTCAGGACTGGATTGCAGCCGAGGCTGAACTGCGGTGCCGCCATTGAGGCCGCCTCGGCAGAAGACAGGAAAATCGCGCCGTGCAACTGAAACTCATCAAGATCGAGAAACCGGACGACGCCAACGTCATCCTGGGCCAGGCGCACTTCATCAAATCGGTGGAGGACATTCACGAGGCGCTCGCGGGCACGGTGCCGGGAATCAAGTTCGGCTTGGCTTTTTGCGAGGCATCGGGCGAATGCCTGGTCCGTTGGTCAGGGACCGACGCGGAATTGATTGAACTGGCGAAAAAAAACGCCGTGAACCTTGCGGCGGGGCACATCTTTATCGTAATCCTGGGCGAGGGGTTTTACCCCGTTAACGTTTTGAACGCACTGAAGATGGTGCCGGAAGTATGCCGTATCTTCTGTGCCACGGCGAATCCCACGGAGGCCGTCCTTGTGGAGACCGAGCAGGGCCGCGGCATGCTGGGAGTCGTGGACGGGTTCGTCCCGAAGGGAGTGGAAGACGAGGCCGGCATCAAAGGGCGGAAGGATTTTTTGCGACGAATCGGCTACAAGCTCTAATACGAAATATGGAAGCCACGCCCTTTCCCACGGAACCGTTCGGCGACGACTTAGGACCCGCCAAAGTAGTCTACATCTATGATCCAGAGGCCGGCTTGCGGGCCATTGTGGCGATCGATAATACGGCTTGCGGTCCGGCCATAGGTGGCGTCAGGATGGCTGCCGACGTCGGTGCCCAGGAAGTGACTCGCCTCGCACGGGCGATGACGCTGAAGAACGCCGCGGCGGGGCTTCCCCACGGCGGCGGCAAATCGGGAATCGTGGCCGATCCCAAGACGGCAGACAAGCCGCGGCTGATGCGTGCCTTCGGGCGCGCCATCCGCAACCTGGTGGAATACATTCCCGGGCCCGACATGGGAACCGACGAAGCCTGTCTGGGCTACCTTTTCGACGAAACGGGCCGCGCGATCGGCATTCCACGCGTGCTAGGTGGCATTCCGCTCGACGAAATCGGAGCGACCGGCTACGGACTGGCGGAGTGCGCCGAAGTCGCAGCGTCCTACTGCGACTTGTCGATTGACGGCGCGCGCGTGGCCATCGAGGGATTCGGCAATGTCGGGCGGCACACGGCTCGGTTTCTGGAGGAAAAAGGGGCGCGGTTGGTTGCCGCCAGCGATCTGGGGGGCGCGATCTACAACCCGCAAGGTCTGCCAGTCAACGAACTCGCGGCCATCAAGCGAGAGGCCGGAACCGTCGCCGCGTTCCGGCCAGGCCAGCGTCTGAGCGGATCGCAGATATTCACCGTCGCCTGCGACATCCTGGTGCCGGCCGCCAGGCCTGATTCGATTCAGGCCAGAAACGCGGCCGTCATCCAGGCGAAACTCGTTCTCGAAGGAGCAAACATTCCTGCGACCACAGATGCCGAAACCGTGCTGCACCAGCGAGGCATTCTGGTCGTGCCCGATTTCATCGCCAACGCGGGCGGCGTGATCTGCGGCGCGGTCGAGTATCGCGGCGGCACGCAAGCGATCGCTTTCCAGCAAATTGCCGAGAAGATCCGGGCCAACACGCGAGAAGTGCTCGATCGCAGCCGCCGCGAGGCGATCGAACCACGTCGTGCCGCCCTGGCACTTGCCTTGGCACACGTGCGCTCGGCGCAGACATACCGCAAGCGTCGATGACGAACGCGCGGCCCGAAGGATTTTCGCGACTTCCGCTTAGACAGCCAGTTGCGGAGACTTGGCGATCCCACGATGCTGGATTGGTTTGATTTTTCCAAAAACGATCTCGGCTCGTTTGCTTAGTCCTTGGCAATGCTCGATCCCTCCCTGTCTCTTGGCGGTGTGCTCCACATTGCCGTCGCGTTCGATTGGGGCGACGAAGTCGATTTTTCACATGCTCAACGGCTTGCGCCCGCGCAGTTCAGGCCGTTAGCGAGGCGGCCACGCACACCTCCCTCCATCGCCTACCGCCCGCCGCCTTTGCGGTTCACGTTGCCTGCCGTACGAATGTCCTTGCCACCGCTGGGCGATGTTGACGTCCAGTGTGAGACGACGGTTTTTGATTTTGCGGCAGCGAGCGTGGCATTGCATGCCCCCTTTCAGCTTGAGGCGAAGCAATTGACCGATCTCGCTGCATCGCTGAGCGAACCGACCGGCCTGATTCTGGCGGCCAAGTCGGCGAGCGAATCGCTGTTTCAGCATCTTTTGCCCGCCATCCAGCGGCCCTGTTGGAGTGAGTTTAGCGAGGAGTACATCGTATTTCAGTTCCCGCCAGGCGACTCCTTGCCGGCGCCAGAGGTGTTATTGCGTGATTCGCCAGAATGGCTTGCAAGCCTGATAAGGCTTGAGGCTGGGCCGCTGAGTCAGCAAGAGATTAACGAATCGTTGCGGCTGCGCTTGAGCTATAGCCCCAACGACCTGCTGGTGCCCGAATGGTCCGCGGCGGTGCTCATCGACCGCGACTGCGAGGAAACGCTGCAGACAATCGAATTTGCCAACCTTCAGCTCCTGGAGTTTCGGCTGACCGACGAGCGACTCGACGACCAGTTGGTAAGCGCCTACGAGCTTGTACACCCCTTGGCCGGCTCGTGGCTGGGGTCGTGGCGGTCGCATGCCAAGCCGTTGCGGCTCCTGGGCGATCTGAAGATAGAAGCCAACGCCGTGTTCGAGCGCACCAGCAACGTGCTGAAGCTGATGGGCGACCAGTACCTCGCCAGGCTTTATCGCATGCTGGCATCGCGTTTTCACCTGGATGAATGGACGCAAAGCATCGAACGATCACTGGCCGTGCTGGAAGGCGTATACCAGGCCTTATCGGATCAATCAAGTCGCTATCGCACCGAAGTGCTGGAGATCATCATTGTCTTGCTGATCGCGTTCGAAATTGCCATGACCTGGTTCGGGCGGTAAGGCCATCCTGATCGTTCGCTGGCGATTTCCTTAGCGGGACGCCAGCCTAGGAGGGCCGATCCGAACTCGGCAGTCAACGACTACGGCGCCCTCGCCGGGCGACAGCGCCTTGATCGGGTTGAGATCCAACTCCCTGACTTCGGGCAAGGCGTCGAGAAGCGCGGAGACTCGCAACAGCAACTCCTCGAGCGCCGGTTTGTCGGCGGGAGGTAGGTTGCGGTAACCGTCGAGAAGACGAGCCGAACGGATCTCGCCGATCATTTCGGCAGCGTCGCGATCGGTGAGCGGGTGCATGCGGAGCGTGACGTCGCCGGTGAACTCGGCCTGGACGCCTCCCAAGCCAAAAGCGATCAGATGGCCGAATTGAGGGTCGTGGGTTATCCCAATCAAGATCTCGTGTCCGTCCGGCACGTAGTGCTGAATCAGGGCGCCATGAGCGTCGGTGACGGAGGTGGTCACGCGACGGAAGGCATCCCGCACGGCATCGTCGCCCCAGAGGTTGGTCTCGACACCGCCGACGTCGGACTTGTGCAAGGCTGAAGGTGAAATCACTTTTACAGCAACACGGCCACCCAGATGTCGCGCGGCCGTCGTTGCCTCCTCCGCCGTGTGCGCAACGGTCCAGTCGGCTAAGGGAAAGCCAAACGCGGCGAGCACGCGGTACGATTCCGCGACATCGAGCCAGCCGCCATCTGCGCCAAGGCGGCATATTGCCTCCTCGACAATCTTTCGAGCGACGCCGGGTTCGGTGTCGCAGAATTCTCGCCTGCGGCCCAGCGGAGTTCGCAGCCACTGACCATAGTGGGTGACACGCGCCAAGGCGCCGGCGGCCGCTTCAGGACACGTGTAGTTGGGTATGACGCGACTGGGCTGAAGCGGTTCGTCGGCCAAGCCGTCGGTCTGCATGAAGACGGTGAGCAGTGTCTTGGGCGGTTCGAGCGAGGCCGTTTCACGAATTGCTTGCAGGATCGCCGGGCTGCTGCCGCTGGTGCGGGGGACGAAGGCCACAATCACCGCGTCGATTTCCTCGCGGCGCAGCACCTGCTGCAAGCAATGGCGATATTCCTCCGGATCGACCGAAGCAACGAGGTCGATCGGATTGCGGACGCTTGCTTCCCGCCGCAGCGACCGCCGCAGCTCGGCTTGCAGCTCCGCAGAAAACTCGGGCAAGAGAAGGCCGTGGGCCTCGAGCACGTCGGCGCACAAGACGCCGGGGCCTCCGGCGTTGGTGAGCACGGCCACACGGCGGCCGGACGGCACCGGTTGAGATGCAACGAGCGCCGTGACGTCGAAGAGCTCCTGCAACGAATCGACCCGAATCATGCCCGACTGACGAAAGAGAGCTTCCGCGGCGGCCTGCGGACTGGCCAGCGCCGCCGTGTGGCTTCCCGCGGCCCTTTTGCCTGCCGCGGTGCGGCCCGCTTTCAACACCACGATTGGCTTGCGGCGTGAGATCCGCCGCGCGATGGGAAGAAGCGCAGCAGGATCCTGGAACGATTCCAGGTAGAGCATAATGACGTCGGTCGTCGGATCGCTCTCCCAGAACGCAAGGCAATCGTTCTCACCCACGTCGGCCTTGTTGCCCACCGATATGAGGCTCGATACGCCGAACCGCGAGCGACGCACGTAATCGGGAATGACGACACCCAAAGCGCCGCTCTGCGTACAGACGGCGACGTTTCCTGGCGGCACACCAAAGGGAGAGAACGTGCCGTTGAGTTTTACGGCCTGATCGGCATTGGCCACTCCCACGCAATTCGGTCCGACCATGCGCATGCCGTGCGAGCGAATTTCGTCCAGCAGCTTCTGCTGATCGACTTCCTGGCCGATTTCCGCAAAACCGGCCGAGATCACCACCAGGCCGCGCACGCCTTTGCGAGCGCAATCGCGGACCGCCGACAGCACGTGAGCCGAGGGAACGGCGATGAAGGCCAGATCGACCTCGTCGGGCACAGCCAGCACCGATGGATAACATTTTTGTGACTCGATCGACGACGCCTTCGGATTCACGGGGTACACTGATCCGGCGAACGTCGCCAGCACGTTGCGGAACAGCCGGCCCGACATGCTCTCGGCGTCGCGTCCCGCGCCGATGACCGCCACCGAGCGCGGCCTGAGAATCGGCTCAAGAGTGCGGTCGGGAGAGACGCCGGGCAATCGATCCGCTGCGCTCGGACTTTCCTTCATTTGAGCGCCGCCTCTCTGGCGACGCCTCGCCAGTAATCGTCCACCGTCTTTTGAATCTGTTCCAGCACGTCGTCGCAACGGTGCGGGTGAAACAGATGCCGAAATCGCCGTTGCGGTTCCAAGTATTCGACCACCGGGCGGAATCGAGTGGGGATGCAAGTGTGCCGGACCTCGCCGCCGACCGTTTCTTTCAGCGGCCAGATGCCTGTTTCCACGGCGAGCCGGGCTATCTCGAGCCCGTTTGCCGGATCAAAGCCCCAGCCCGTGGGACAGACAGCGAGGCCGAGAAACAGTTTCGGACCTCGCAACGGAAGGGCTCGACGCACTTTCTCCGCCAGGTCGACCGGTTCGTGTGCGGAAATGGTCGCAACGTATGCCGGCTGGTGGGCACGCCAGATCTCGAAGATGTCTTTCTTGCGGCTGGCCACCCCAGCCGGCGAGGTGCCAGTCTGCGATCCGAGCGGCGAGGCCGCCGAGGTCTGAAAGCCCGTGTTGCCGTATGCTTCGTTGTCGTAACATAGGTACCAAAAGTCGAGTTCGCGATGGATGGCGGCCGACGTGGCCGACAGTCCCATGTCGTAGGTTGCGCCGTCGCCCGCCAGCACCAGCACCTTGAGGTCGTCGCTGGCCGGTATTCGGTGCTTCTCGAGTAAGATGTCGAGGGCGTCTCGAATGCCTTGCGCCCCGGCTGACGCTCCGCTCATCGACGTGTAGAGCCACGAGGATCGCAGCACGGTAAACGGGTAGGCCGTCAGCATGGTCAAGCAGCCTGCCGCATCGACGACGACCACGTTCTCGCCGAGCACCTTGTGCATCAGCCTGAGCGTGACGAGGCCACCGCAGCCTGCGCACAGGCTCGAACCGGGCGACAAAAACTCTTCAACCGGCAACTCCTTGGGGTTTTTGTAAAACTCGCGCTTGGTTCTCATGGCATGGCCGCCTCTCGCGGTTTACCGGCCGCAACCAACCGCCCTTCGACTTGCTTCAACTCGCGGCCCGTGAAGAGCAGATCGGGCTCCGCGCCGCCGCCTCGACCGCCGTCGAGCACCGCCAGCACATGGTCAAATTCCGCCTGACTGATGTCCTTGCCGCCCAAGCCGCCGATGAACGACCGCAGCACGGCGGGTCGTTGCGGTTCGGTGGCCAGCACTCCGGCAATCTCGTGAAAGAGAATGCCTCCGAGGCCGGGCGAAAGGTTCTGGTCGATCACGGCCACGGCCCGCCGGCCGCTCAGCACGTCGGCCAACTCGCGAGTCGGCAGCGGCCGGACCATCCGCAGGCGTACCAAGCCGACCCGGCGGCCCTGTTCTCGCCAGCGATTGACGGCCGCTTTCCCTTTGCTGGCGAAAGACCCCGCCATCACGAGCACGGTGTCGGCGTCTTCCAAGCGGTACTCATCCACCGCGCCCCAGCGGCGGCCGAAACGCGCCTCGAACTGGTCGGCAACTTCTTCGTGAACTTGCAAAGCGTTCTTCAGAGCGTGATGCAGCTGATAGTGGAAGTACGTGTACGTCGCGCCGTCGAGCACAGCGGTCCCCTGGGCCAGCGGCCGAGAGGCCCGGAACGTTGGGTAGGAGGGCTTGAACTCGGGTAAGAATTCACGCGCCGCGTCTTGGCCGGGGATCTCGACCGGCTCACGAGTGAACGACAAGAAGAAGCCGTCAAGGTTGACCAGCACGGGCACCGAGACACGTTCGTCTTCGGCGATCCGATAGGCCATAAGAATCGTATCGAGCACTTCCTGGCAGGTTTCGCAATGGAGTTGAACGAAACCGGAGTCGCGGGCGGCCAGCACGTCGTTGTGGTCGGGGCCAAGGGTAATCGGGGAGGCGAGCGCGCGAGACACGTTCACGAGCACCAGCGGCACGCGCCAGCCCGCCACGGTATAAAGGGCTTCCATCGCGTAGACCAACCCTTGGCTGGACGTGGCCGTGAAAGCGCGCACTCCCGTCGCGGCCGCCGCGCCGGCCGCCATGATCATCGAGTGCTCGCTGTCGAGCGTAACAAACTTTCCGCGCATGGCGTCCGTGGCAAACCAGTCCGCCAGCGTCTCGATAATCTCTGTCTGGGGCGTAATGGGAAAGGCCGGCACGTAATCGACGCCGGCCAGCCGCGCGCCCCAGGCAGCCGCTGCGTTAACGGTGAGGAGTTTCTTCACCATGACCGCGTCTCTTTCTCCGTGTTGATCGCTTGCAACGGACATTGTTCGCGGCAGATCATGCACCCTTTGCAATGGTCGTAGTCGATCACGGGATATCCGTTGGCATCGAGCGAGATGGTTGCGTCCGGACAAGCTACAAAGCACAGGCCGCAACGTGTGCAGCGGTCGTAATCGATCACCGGCCGCTCGACTCGCCAGGCGCCTGTCTTGCGCTCGTCGGCGTTGCCTGGTGCCAGGATTGTCGGGGCCGAGCGAAAGGGAGGTTCGTAACTCAGCGGGCAGATCTCCGCAGACGTTTCGGCGGCCGCACCGCGAAATTCAATTGCCGGTAGTGCTTGAAAAACGTCTCTTGCCAGGTCGACGTTCTTTTCGATCCAGGGATCGGCAAGGCCCAGTTCGGCCAATTCGCTTCGCACGGCCGACTCGAGATGGTCAAGGCCGACCGTGCCAAGCAGCCGTGCAGCGGCCGCCGCCAGACCGCTGCTCAAGGCCGACGCCTTGCCGAGGAGGCGGACGGCGCGCTCGGTAATATCGAGCGTGACGACGCGCGTACCAACGCGCTGTTTATCCGTCAGCTCACTGGCTGGCGAGTTGACAAAAACCCCCGACGCCGCCTCGTACCCGGCAAGGACACCGGCGCTGTCGTCGGCCAGCAGGGTTTCGTCGCCGACAACGATCAGGTCGGGCAGGTCGATGATTCCGCGTTCCAGAATGGGTTCTCGGTCGATGCGGACATAAGCGGCGACGGCGGCGCCACGCCTTTCGGCGCCGTACACCGGCGAGTCTTGCACCTGAAAACCGCAGGCAAACGCTGATGTACCGAGAATGTGGGCAGCCGTCTTGATACCCTGGCCGCCTCTGCCATGAAATCGCACACGGGACATAACGACTAACATCCTTCCGCCGGAAAGGCCGGAATCAGTCCCTCACGCATCAACGCAAATGTAGCCTGGCGGGCCGTCGATATCGTGCGACGAGCAGTCTCCATCAATTCGTTCCGACTACGGCTCAGATGGGCGACGCCTTCGCGCTGGGCCTCCATCGCCGTGGCTGCCGCCACCCGTGGATAGATTTCCCATTCATCCATCCGGGGCACGATGCGTTCCGGAGTCAGTTCGCCAGCGGCCGCGGCGAGCTCGCGCGCGGCGGCGAGCGCCATCCGGTCGCTGATGGTCGTCGCCCGCACGTCGAGCACACCGCGGAAGATCGCGGGGAACCCGAGCGAGTTATTCACCTGATTTGGAAAGTCGCCACGGCCTGTCGCGACGACCCGCGCACCTGCCTCTTTGGCGTCCTGAGGCCAGATCTCGGGAATCGGATTGGCACAAGCGAACACAATGGCGCCCGGCGCCATCTCGCGAATCCATTCAGGACGAAGGATGCCGGGACCGGAAGAAGAGAAAGCGAGACAAACGTCGGCGGCTCGCAACGCTTCGGCAATCCCGCCCGTCCGTCGTTGGGCGTTGGTGGCCTGACAGATATGCCATTTCTCAGGCAGATTCTCTCGCTGCTCGTCGATATCGCGCCGGCCAGGGTGCAAGGTTCCGCATCGATCGCAGGCGACGATCTGATCGCGATTGGCCCCCGCGGCGGTCAAGAGCCGGTAGGTGGCAAAATTCGCCGCCCCGATGCCAATCATGGCGATACGGGCGTTCTCCAAGCGCTTATCAACTACTTTCAAGGCATTGAGCAGCGCCGCCAACACCACGGTGGCCGTCCCCTGTTGGTCGTCGTGCCAGACAGGAATCGCCGCCTCGCGCCGCAGCCGGTCAAGCACACGGAAGCATGTGGGATGAGCGATGTCCTCAAGATTCACGGCGCCGAATGACGGCTCGGTCCATTTGACCGCCTGCACAAGCTCATCGGCACTATGGGTCCGCAAGCAGAGTGGCACCGCATCGACGCCGCCCAGGAATTTGAATAAGAGTGCTTTGCCTTCCATGACAGGCAGGCCCGCATCGGGTCCAATATTGCCCAACCCGAGGACTCGCGTTCCGTCGGAAACGATGGCGATCGTGTTCCCCTTGTTCGTGTAGTCGTAAACGAGCGTTGGATCCCGCTGAATCTCTCGGCAGGGTTCCGCGATACCGGGCGTGTACCAGATTGAGAAATCATCAAATCCGCGCAGCGGGCATTTGGCGATGGTTTGCACTTTGCCGCGGTAAAGGCGGTGTAAGTGCAACGTCTCCTCCGTGCCGACTGCCTTTGCCGTGAGCTTGCCAGGCGCCATGTGGCATCACCGTTCAGAGTGGTCTTCGTCATAGTCGTCTGCGAGTAACGCAAGTCACATACCAGGATGGCAGTGTGGGCCTTGGCGATGCCACCCGGTTGCCGTACCCCAATAAATACAAGAGGTCCGAGCGTAACCACGGCTTTGGTCATCCGCGAAGTGTGACAAGCTGCCGACGGCGATGAGCGATTTCGCACATTACCACCGAAGACCAATGCCAATCACGCAAAGTTTCTGACCGATCTCCGTGGCCCAGCATTCGCAAGAGGTAGGTCCTCTCAACAAGCGGATGCTAAATGACATTCATCCCGAGGCGGCGAGATGTCCGAATTGAAGAAAATCCTGGTCGGTGTCGATTTGCTGCAATCACGGCGGGGCAACTTGTCGGCGCCGGTGATGGAAGCGACCAAGCAGGCGCTCGGTCTGGCTGAACGAGTGTCGGGCGAGGTGATGTTCCTTGCGGCGATCGAACTGCCGGACGATGGGGATCTCTATTCGCCCTTGCTCAATCGCCGTCGGATTGCGGGAGAAATCGAGACTTCCGCTCGTGAGGCGTTGAAGAAGCTGGTCGAGCAAGCTACCGCACGGGGCGTCCGCGCCACAAGCAAATTCGCCCACGGTCGAGGCTGGATCGAGCTCACACGCGAAGCCGTCACGGGCCAACACGACCTGGTGATTGTCGGTTCGCGCCATAGCGGCACGATGCACCGCATGCTGTTCGGCAGCACTGCCATTAAGCTCCTGCACAATTGCCCGAGTCCGGTTTGGGTGGCGAAGCCCGAGCCGCATCCTTCCCCAGCGAATCTTCTGGTGGCCAGTGATTTCAGCGAGGCGAGCACGGAAGCCCTGCGGTTGGCCCTGCTTCTCGCGTCAGGCACCGGGGCGAAGGTTCATCTCATTCACGTGCTCGAACGCCCGTACATTGACCTTTGGGAGGCCGGTCTGTTTGAAGCGCCGCACGAAGAGCTAAGCCACGCAGAAGACGGGGGCGTTGCCGAAAGCCGCCTGAAAGAGCAGCTCAGCCAGGTCGGGCAGGCCGTTGGTCCCAGCGTCGAGATTTCGGTCGTGGAGTATCCCTCGGTGGCCGACTTTGGAATCCTGCAGTACATCGGCGATCATCAGATCGATCTGTTGCTGCTGGGAACAACGGCTCGCCGCGGCATCGCGGGATTCTTTTTAGGCAACACGGCCGAACGGTTGTTGACGACGTTGCCTTGCTCGCTTGTGGCGGTGAAGCCCGCCGGCTTCGTTTGCCCCGTGCGTTTGGAACCGCATCCTTCCGCCGCCACCTCGCTGGTTTTAGGACTGGATTGACGCTCACCGCTCAGGGGTGGGCGCTGGTGTCTGTTCCATCTGGCGTCGGTGCTCGTTCAGATAAGTTTCGGCCTCGAGCCGGTTGGCGAAGCGTTTGGCAGCATGCGTGGTCGACTCCCAATGCTCGCCGCTCCAACAGCTGTCCCAGAGAGGGATGCCGGGCGACGGCGAGCTGAATCCCGTCGTTCCGCGATGGGCGAGCACGTGCAGGCCTTTGACGAGCACCCAGTGATGATCAACGCGAACCGCGTCGATGCTCGCATGCGGTCCGGCACCTTGGTCGGCCACCTTTTCCACAAATTGCTCTGGCAGCATGACGCCCGAGTGACCACTTTCGTAATACGCCTCCCCAGGAGGAAACGTTCCTTCCGGAGGCGTCCAGGGTGACGTGCCGGTCGTTTCGACGCGGCCCTTGCCGCCACCGGGCAGCCCCAGATCTTCTTCGTGACCGAGTTGCCGTACGACCTCTTGTTTTTCTCTCTCGTTGGCCATCTTGTGTCTCCTGCTTAAGCGTCCTTTTGCGCGGGCGCGCTGGTTGTGGCAACTAAGTTGCAATCGAGATGCCGCCAGTCCGAAACTGACCAGAAGCCTCGAAAGGCGTTGTTGTCGTGTGCGGTATCGCACGATGTTGCCGTTTTCGCCCACATGGACGATCGCTGAGGTTGCACCAATGAAGGACTGGAACGTCGTCGTCATCGTCGCGCAAGACCACTTCAAGGCGGCATGTCGCCTGCTGGAACCGCTCGGGCCGGTCAAGCGGACCCATTTCTACAACACGCTGGTGATGAGAGTCGAAGACGTGCGCGCGTTTCTCGAAACCTTACGCGAGTGGATGGCCACCTATCCGGACACCACAGAGGCCCTGGCTCGCGTGGCACCGGTCACCTCGCGGTTCGAGTTTGCGTCGGCTGAGGAGTTCGAACAGCAGGCGCAGAAAATCCTGTCAAGTTACGTGCCGCAACTGGCGGGCAAGCGATTTCACGTTCGCCTACACCGCCGCGACCGGAAATCGACCATCGCGAGATCGGCGGAAGAGCGACTCCTCGGAGAAATGCTGTTCGAGGCACTGGCTGACAGCGCACAATCGGGGCAAGTCGACTTTTCGGATCCAGATGCGGTGGTCGACGTGGAAACCGTCGACCAGCAGGCCGGGATGGCGATCTGGACGCGTGAGGAACTAAAACGGTATCCCTTCCTGAATCCGGATTGAAATCCGGCCGCCCGACATGCAAGATCTTCGCATCGAACACGCTCGGCGACCGGACGCTACGTCGGGCAGCCTGGATTGCGACAAGTGTGGAAACCATCAAATGCACGCACCGCCTGACCCGCGCAGCCTCGCGGCGCTCGAAGCGAGACGCCTCCGCTGGCATTGCGACCCCGCCCAGTTCACCTTCAACAGCACTGATGAGTTGGAAGACCTCGCCGACATTCTCGGTCAGCAGCGCGCCCTGGAGGCCATTCGATTCAGTGTGGGAATCCGCCGCGAAGGCTATCACCTCTATGTGCAAGGTCCGCCGGGCATTGGCAAACGAACCGTCGTGCAGCAGATACTCAAGCAACGGGGCGCCGCGGAAGCCAAGCCGAGCGATTGGTGCTACGTCAACAATTTCGGCGATCCCCAGAAACCGCTCCTGCTACAACTGCCTGCCGGCCGCGGCAGCCGGCTGCGCGAAGAGATGACCGGGCTCGTCGACGACTTGCGGACCGCTGTCCCGGCCGCGCTGCAAAGCGAGGAGCATCGCACCCGCTTGCAGGAGGTGGAGCGCGAGTTCGAATCGCAACACGAGCGCGCCTTCAAAGAATTGGAAGACAAGGCCGAAGCTCAGGGGGTTAAGTTGTTGCGCACTCCGACCGGTTTCGCCATGGCTCCGCTGCACAACGGCGAAGTGGTAGGCCCGGAAGAATTCGAGAAGCTGACCGACGACGAAAAACGCCGCATCGAGCAGGTTGTGGCTGTCCTGCAGGAAGAATTGCGGCAGGTGATCGAGCAGGTTCCCAAATGGCGCAAGGAGGCAATTGACAAGGTCAAAGAGCTGACGCGCGAGACAACAAGGTTCGCGATCCGGCACCTGCTTGACCGGGTCAAGCAGTCGAACTCCGATCTGCCCGACGTGCTGCGCTACCTCGATGCGGTGGAGCGAGATGTGCTTGCCCATTCGGGCGAGCTGCACGCCTCAGAGGAGGCGCCGCCGGCCATTCTCGGCATGCCGCTCGAGCGGCGTCCCTTCTTGCGGCGATACCAGCTCAACCTCTTGGTCGATAACGCCCAAACGGCCGGCGCACCGGTGGTCTACGAAGACCATCCCACTTACCAGAACCTGATCGGGCGCGTCGAGCACATTTCGGAAATGGGCGCGCTGGTGACCGACTTCAACCTCATCAAACCGGGCGCGCTGCACAGGGCTAACGGGGGCTACCTGATAATCGACATGCTCAATCTGCTGGCGCAGCCGTATGCTTGGGAAGGTTTGAAGCGCGCGTTGCACTCGCACGACATTCGCATTGAATCGCTGGGCCAAGCCTTGAGTCTGACGAGCACGGTGTCGCTTGAGCCGCAACCGGTTCCGCTCGACATCAAGATCGTCCTGATCGGCGACCGCTTGCTATACTACTTGCTCTTTCAGTACGATCCCGACTTCGCCGAGTTATTCAAGGTCGGGGCCGACTTCGACGACCAGATCGACCGCAACGGCGACAATTGCCGGCTTTACGCCCGGTTGGTGGCCACGCTGGTCCATCGTGAGAAACTGCGTCCCTTCGACCCCACCGGTGTGGCCTGCGTCTTGGAGCACGCGGCCCGGCTTGCCGGCGACGCAGAGAAACTTTCGATCCATCTGCGCTCGGTGGTCGATCTCGTCAGCGAGGCCGACTACTGGGCCTCGCAGCAGGGCTCGCCGCAAGTTACGGAATCCCACGTCGAACGGGCGATCGACGAGCAAATTCATCGGGCCGACCGACTCCGCCAGCGCGTCCACGAAGAGATCGCACGCGGCACCCTGCTGATCGACACCGAAGGGGCGAAGGTCGGACAGGTGAACGGACTGTCGGTCATTGACCTGGGGAATTTTGCCTTTGGTCATCCTTCGCGCGTGACGGCCACGGTACGGCTGGGCAAGGGCGATGTCATTGACATCGAGCGCGAAGTGAAGCTGGGCGGGGCGATCCACTCCAAAGGCGTGCTGATCCTGGGCAGCTTCCTCGCGTCTCGCTACGCGAGGAAGCATCCGCTCTCACTTTCGGCCAGCCTCGTCTTCGAGCAGTCGTACGGCATGGTGGACGGCGACAGCGCGTCAGTCGGCGAACTCTGCGCGCTTGCGTCGGCCCTCGCCGAAGTCCCCCTCAAGCAGTCGCTGGCGATCACCGGTTCAGTCAACCAACACGGCCAGGTGCAGGCGATCGGGGGCGTGAACGAGAAGATCGAGGGATTCTTTGATGTCTGCGCGGCGCGGGGCCTCACCGGCGAGCAGGGAGTGATCATTCCCGCCTCGAACGTGAAGCACCTCATGCTCCGCAAAGAGGTGGTCGCCGCGGCCGCGGCCGGTCGCTTTCGCGTCTACGCGGTAGATACGATCGATGAGGCCGTGACCCTTTTGACGGGGATGCCCGCGGGCGAGCGCGCTGAAGCTGGCGACTATCCACCCGGCAGCGTCAACCGGCTGGTCGAGGATAGGCTGGTCGCGTTTTCCGGCCTGCGACAGAAGTTCGCCGAGCCCTCGAAGAGTGAGGCACAGCATGACTGAACAGCCGGGCGCCGCTTCGACGGGGCGCGTGCTGGTGGTGGTGGACTCCGCCGCGGAGGCCGAAAGCGCCATTCAGGCGGCCGCCAGGCTGGCGGCCGACCTAAGCGCAGAGCTGTCGGGCCTTTTCGTTGAGAACGCGGATCTCATCCGGCTGGCCGATTTGCCGTTCGCCGCGGAGATCGCTACCAGCCCTCCCATGTTGCGACGTCTCGACCGGGAGCTACTCCAGCGCACCTTGCGGGCGCAGGCCGAACAAGCCCGCCGTACCTTGGCCGAGGCGGCGAGCTCTCTTCGCGTGCAGTGGTCCTTTCAGGTGGCGCGCGGCCACTCGACCGAGATCGCGTTGACTGCCGCAGGCCAGCTAGATTTGTTGATGATTCGACTTGCCGGCCGCCAGCCCCGCCGGCCGATTGGTGCGCCTCAGCGAGCGCTGGGGGTGACCATGGTTGTGTTGGATGCGACCCCCTCGGCCGAACGCACGTTAGAAACGGCTTTGTCTGCGGCAAGCGGCGGTCGCCTGGTTGTCCTCTTCGCTGCCGCCTCGCGGGGGGCAGCCACGATACGCGAGCGACTTGCCGAGCTGCTCGCACGCGTCGCACCTAAGGCCATCCTGCAAGAGAGACCAGCTCGCGACGTGAACGACCTTCTGCAAGCGGCGGACCAGGGGCGAGTCGGGCTGCTCGTCATAAGTCGCGCCAACCTACTACTGACGGAAACAAATGTGCGGCTGCTTGCCGCGAACCTCGATTGTCCGCTCCTTCTTGTCGGTTAAAGGATGGATGGCATAAGCGTGTTGCTGGTGAGGATCTGCCGAAGAGGTTGGTGATAAACTGCCCTTATCACTACCCGCAAGATCGGCAAGCTAGCAGGTTTCACGCCCTACTCGGGGCGGGTGCGTCGGGTTTCGCGGTACACCGGGTTTGCCGCACCGCTCTGGCGCGGTCTAAAGGCCGGGAGATGGACGATCGGCACGCGCATCAAGTCTGCGGAGGAAGTGGTTGTCCTGGTTCATGGACTGGGCACGAATGGCCAGTTGCTGATGTGGCGGCTCGCTAAGCGGTTGAAGCGGGCAGGATACCGCCCGATCATTTGGTCATATCCAAGCTTCCTGTGCCCGATCGAGAAGAACGGCGGGAAGCTGCTGGAAAGGCTCACCGAGCTTGACGCCGACCCATCCGTCGCCCGCATTCATCTCGTGACGCACAGCATGGGTGGAATCGTCGCGCGATATGCGCTGTACCGTCATCGGCCGGCGAAGATCGGCCGTTTTGTCATGATGGCCCCACCCAACCAGGGCTCTGACCTGGCGACGCTCTTCGGTCCAGTGCTGCGCTGGTGCTTTCCCGCCATCGATCAACTCGCGGCGAGGCCCGGAAGCTTTGTCAATTGTCTGCCGAAGTTGGAGGGGGTCGAAATCGGAATCATCGACGCGAGTGCTGATTTTCTGGTGGGCCGAGGCAAGACGTTCCTGGCGTGCCAACGCGACCACATCGTGTTGCCGGCCACCCACACCCTGCTGGCCTTCCAGCGCCGCGTGGGCGATGAGGTTTTGCACTTCTTGGCTTCTGGGTGCTTTTCGGTGTCGGCGACGCGGGCGTCGTGCCCCGACACAGACAGTGGGACTGATCGTCGACAATCATGACAAATGCCAAGCCAGGTCACGACTATCATGCTGGGCGGCGCGGTGTTCTTTCGCTGTCAGAGAGACGGTCAATAAGCCATGCCCCTGCGGAAACGGCAAGAAGTACAAACGCGCAACCTCCCGCCGTTTGTCTGATTTCGTCAAAGAGCCTGGGCGATGCGCACGCCATCGTCGATGCGGTCGCTTGGATGGACGATGACGCTGTCGTTCTCAGTCAAGCCCGCCAGCACTTGTGCCTCCAGGTCGTTCCTTTCACCAATGTCAACGTGCTGAAGCCTGGCACGACCCTCGCGCGCAATAAAGACGGCCCACTCTCCCTCTCGCCGGAACAACGCGCTGGCGGGAACCTTGAGCACGTCAGAACTCTCCCAAAGAACAATCTTTGCCTCGACCCGAAAGGCGTCGCCCAGATTGGCCCGCTCACTGGGCGGATCCAGCAGGTCGACAATCACGTTCACGCGCTGTTCCTCGATTCCCAAGGCCGAGATTTTGGTAAATCCCGACGGCTCGATAAGCCGCACGCGCCCCCTCAACGGACGCTCGCCACCCCAGCGCTCCAGCCAGACCTTCGCGCGCGGTGGAACTCTTGCTGCCTCCTGGGATAGAACGTCGACCACGACTTCCAAGTTGGCCGGATCGCCCAACTCGATGATTGGCGTACCGGGTTGCACGATCGCCGCGCTCTCCTGCAGCACCCGCAGTACCCGACCGTCAATCGGCGAAAGAAGGTCAATCTTCCATGCCTCGGGCGCCGACTTTGTCTCGGCGTGTGTGCGCGTGAAGGCAGCCTTTGCTAGCTCCAATTCGTATTCGGCGACCTGTCTGGCAAAGCGGGCCGCGCGATATTCTTCGGACCGGTTTTGCCATTGCAACTCGGCATGCTCGAATTCGTCGGTACTAATCGTGCCCCGCTGCAGTAACTTCTGTGCCCGGCCGAAGTCGGTTTCGGCGTGTGCGAGCACCTCGTGGGCCTCCTCAAGCTGGGAAGCAACCCGTTGGATCGTGGCTTCTGCGGCCTTGACACGCGCATGAGCCTCGGCCTGGGCGCGAACGTCAAGCAACGATGGATCGGGCGGATCGAGGCTCGTGAGCAACGTCCTGTTCGCCTTTACGGGATCGCCTGCTTTCAGCTCGACACGCAATAAGAGGCCGGCCGAAGGTGACGAGACGACGTAACGATCTTTGATCCGCGTCTTCCCCTCTTCGTCAATCGTGGCCTGAAGCGACCCGCGACCGACGCGACCGACTTCCACCGCGACCGGCTGAGGGAGCAAGGCGTAAACGGCCGCTGCGCAGCCCGCCAGCCCCGCTATAAGCACGAGCCCTCGCTTGAGCCATTTCAACACGCCGGCTACTCCCTCGTCTTCAAAACGGCGACCAGGTCGAGACGGTCGAGTCGTCTCCGAACGAGCAGGCCGGAAACGACCGCCGCAGCGACGACCGTCAGCGAGGCAAAGGCGTAGGTTGAGGGGAGGATGACCAGCGGGATGCGAAACATTTCCGTGTCGTAGCCCCAGGCCATGAACCAGCTCAGGCCAAACCCCGTGAACAACCCTAGCGGGATGGCCGCCAAAGTGAGCAGCGCCAATTCGCCCAATAAGATATAGGAGATTTCGTACCGCGTAAAACCGAGCACGCGCAGACTCGCCAGCTCGCGGCTGCGTTCCGAGACGGAGATCCGCGCGGTGTTGTAAACGACGCCGAAGGCGATGATCGTCGCGAAGACGATATTGACCGCCTTCATGCGTAGCAGACTGTCGGCCAGCGTAGCTTGCAGGCTGCGCCGCATGGCTTCTTTGACGATCACGGCCGCCACCTGGGGTGTGCTCTTGAGTTTGGCGTAGAGGGCCGGCAGCAATGGCGGATCGACGTCAAGGAGCGCCCCCGAGATGGTATCCCCCTCGCGCAGCAGTCGGTGCAAAGCGTCGAGATCCATGTAAGCGCCGATCCCCACGAAATCGCTGATCACGGCGGTCACGGCGACGCGCCGAACCGGTCGGGCCCCCTCCAAGACCTCGGCTGTCAGCCAGTCGCCCTCCTTGGCGGCCAGCGTTTCGGCCAGCTTGGCGCTGAGCACGATGCCGCCCGGTGGCACGAGCACCGCGGCCCGGCTGGGATCGAGGAGACGGATCGCCCGCGAATCGGGCGCCACGCCCACGATGTCCAGCAGCCGCACGCGGTGTCCGTTGCGCAAACGCACCGCCACGGCACGAAACGGCTCGCAGCGGAGCACGCCCGGCAGATGAGCGATTTCGTGCAGCGCGCGAGAGGATGTTGGATTCACCAGCACGACCCGCAGGTCATTCCGGTGCATGACCTGGAATTCCAGCTCGAGCAGGTCGTCCAGCGCGTCGGCAATAAAGCTGCCGAGCACGAGAATCGCGGCAGCCATGGCGATGCCCAACACGGACAATGTCGAGGCAAACCAGCGACGTTCCAATTGTCGGAGAATCATGCGCATCGGCGGTGAGAAGAAGCGTCCCAGGCCCAAGCGCTCGAGCAGCGCCAGGCGGTAGGTCGCTGGCGGCTCCGGGCGCATCGCCTCGGCCGGTGGGAGGCGGGCCGCCCGCCGTACGGCGCCCAGCGTTCCCAGCACGGCCGCCAACATGCTGGCCGCCAGCGCCCAAGCGACGACGGCTACCGTCAAACGGAACTCGAGCACGGGAAAATGGAAAAACCGCGTGTACATGTTCGTCAGGCCGCTGCCCAGGTAGTAGCCCAAGCCGGTTCCCAGCAGCACGCCGGCCACTACGACGATCGCCACCATCTTGAGATAGTGCAGACCGATCTCGCGCCGGGTATAGCCGAACGCCTTGAGGGCCGCGATCTGCTCACGCTGGGTGCCGACGATCCGCGACAGAACGACATGCAACAAGAAGGCCGCCACGAGAAGGAAAATCACGGGCGCAAACAGGCCCATGTTCCTTAGCTCACGCAGCTCGTTGACCAGGTAACGGTTCGAGACCTGATCGGCTCGGCAATATGCCCCCAGCCCTCCGTAACGATCGAGGAGGCGGTCGACGTGCATCTGCACCTCGGTCTGTGAAGCCCCGGAGAGCAGGTAGCAGGAGAGGTCGTTGAACGCCCCCTTCATGTCGAAGGCCGCAGCCAGCTCGATATCGCTCATCCAGAAGACACCGAACGTGCGATCGTTCGGGAACACCTCAGCCCCGCGGATCTGATAGATGTACTCCGGCGAAAGGACAACGCCCACGATCACGATCTGTTCGTGCCGGCCGTTGATGACCGCCGCTACCTTGTCGCCGGGCTGAAAGCCGTGTGCCGCAGCGAAGGCTTCGCTGACAAGCGCCTCGCCCTTGTGCCCCGGCTCGATGTATCGTCCGCTACGCAGGTGCAAGGCGTTCATGCTCGGCGGCTGCCGCTCGGGAACGGAGATCAACCGGCCGATCGCCGGCTGGTCGAGTCCCGGCACATCGAGGATGACGTCGGAGACCACTCGCGTTTGCACCGCGGCCACTCCCGGAATCTCGGCCAACCGACTTCGCAGCGAGAGGGGGGCCCGCTTGAGATGGGCAAAGACATGACCGAACCGATATCGCTGATAGTAGGCGTCGAGCGTCAGTTCGAGCGACTCGAGCGTGCTCAGCGACATGACAAACGTGCCAATTCCGCAGGCGATCACCAGCGCGATTGCCGTGAACTGGCCTTTGAGGTGCCAGGCATCTCGCCAGAGCTTTTGATTGAGGGCCGTCATGCCGTGGGGTTACCAATTGAGCTGTGACGCGGAGATCTTGCGTTCGTTTCGCCGCACGCCCGCAATCCGGCCGTCTGCCAACGAAATAACGCGATCGGCCATGCCGGCGATGGCCGAGTTGTGGGTGATGACGGCGGTGGTCGTGCCCAGCTCGCGGTTGACTCGGTCGATGGCATCGAGCACTTTGACGCCGGTGGTGATATCGAGCGCCCCGGTCGGCTCGTCGCACAACAAGACTTCCGGACGCTTGGCGATCGCCCGGGCGATGGCCACGCGCTGCTGCTCGCCGCCGGAAAGCTGGGCCGGAAAATGGTCCAGGCGATCCGCCAGGCCCATGAGATCGAGTGCCTCTTCGGCCGGCATCGGCTTTCGCGCAATGTCGGTAACGAGCGCCACGTTCTCGCGGGCCGTGAGGCTGGGGATCAGGTTGTAGAACTGGAAGACGAACCCGACGTGCTCGCGACGGTAGTGGGTCAGCGCCCAGTCGTCCTCGACGGTCAGATCCTGGTCACGGAACTGAACCCGGCCGCTGGTCGGCACATCGAGGCCTCCCAGGATATTCAAGAGGGTCGATTTGCCGCTGCCCGAGGGGCCAAGCAGAACAACGAACTCCCCCTGGTAGAGTTCCATGTCGACGCCACGCAGGGCGTGTACTTCGACTTCGCCTAAACGATAGAGCTTGGTCAGGCCGCGGGCCACGAACAAGGCCGTCGTCGGCGCGGGTATGTCGGCTTGAGGCGGAATCAAAGTCTCCGCGTTGGCGCCCAACATGGCCTGCACATCATTTCTGCGCTGTGACTTCGCGCCATCATTTCTGTTCGATCGCAATAACGCCGTCCCAGTCCGGCGGCGGCGTGTGGTCATGTTTCAAAATAAAACTCATCAGCAGATCTTTGCCGCGGTCCTCGGCGGGGACACGGTGCAGCCGCTCGTAGGCCGCCGCCCAGTTGCCGCGGAGAAACTCGGCGAGCCCCGCCTCGTAGTGAGCGATGTCGTCGTCGCTCAGACGACCGTCGCGCTCGACCGGCGGCAACAGTTCACTCACCATCACGGGCGTCTTCAGTCCTTGCGGTTTGACGAGCGCCAGCTTCCGCAAACGACCTGCGCTGTTCGGGATACGCTCTTTGACGACGCTGGCGGTTGCTTCGTCGAGCAAGACGGGCACGCGTAGAGTTTTCGTCAGACCTTCCAGCCGGGAGGCGAGGTTAACGCAGGGGCCGAAGACCGTCACCTTAGCCTGGTCCTGACTGCCGATCTGTCCGGCGACGGCGTGTCCGCTGGCGATTCCCACCCCAGCCATGAATCCGGCCAAGGGATGATCGCTTTGGCGTGAAAGGCGATCGAACGTTTCACGAATCGCGAGCGCGGCCAAGCAGGCTTGGGTTGAGTCGTCGTCCCGGCGCAAAGGCCAGCCCCAAAAGCCCATCGCCGAGTCGCCCAAGAAGTCGGCCACCGCTCCGGAATGCTCGAGAATGCAGTGCGACATGACGCCTAGGGCCCGGCTGACGCGCTCGAGAATCGGCAGCAGCGCCTCGCCCGCCGCCTCGACCTTTCTGGAAAAACCGCGCAAGTCGCAGAACATGACGGTGATATCCGTCTCCTCGGGCCGCAGCGTTCTTTCTGAGTCGTGCGAGGTGAGCAGCGGCAACACGCGAGGGGAGAAGAAATGGCTGAGCACGTCTTGCCGGTGCTGCAGCTCTTTCACTTCCAGGAGCGAGCTGAGAATGGTCGCCACCAACTCCGCGAACTTCACGTCTTCGTCGAGGTCGGTCCCCGCGGCCGAAGTGCGATCGAACAGGGCGACTTCGGGCGCAGATTGCCCCGTCACGTACAAGCCCAGCCGCTGACACGATTCGCCGTGCAAGGGCGTGCAAAACGCCCAATCGAACTTGCTGCGCATCGTAAACAGTTGCTCGGCCGCCTCCTGACCGGGCGACCAGACGTGGACGACGCTCTTCTTGAGGTGCTGGATCGCCTCGCGTACCAACCGGCGACTTGGCTGCACCTCGGCGCCGGTGGTCAAGCGGTGGTCTGCACAGAGCGTCTTGACCTCGGCACGATCGCCATCCGGCGCCACTTCGACTACGGCGATGGCGTTCGCCCGGCGGATTCCCTCAAGCAGCAGGCTCACCGTTTGTACGTACAGTTCGTTCCGATCGGTCAGGCCGGAAATGACATTCGAAAGATGTCCCAGAACGTCGATGCGGTGCGGCGCGTCTCGGAAGGGAATGTTGCGCAACTGTTCCGCGCCGATCGAGTATTCCTGGGCCGGTCTCGCTCGTTGGGGCGACGATTCGTGGCTCGCATTGAAGGTGAAGACGGTCCCTCCAATGACAAAGCACTCTCCGCTTCGCATCTCGAAATCGTCAGCCTCGTGCCCGTGGAAGAAAACGGGGTTGCGTCCTTCGGGCAGTCTCCTGACGCTCAGCCGGTCGTGCTCGTAGACCAGTTTGACGTGGTGGCGGGAAATCCATCGTTCCCAGGGGACGGCCCAGTCTGGCCCATCCTTGCCGAGGACGATGGTGCTGCCGGCACGCAGCTCACGTTGCCACCGCTCTTTGCTTCCGGCCGCTTCCGCAATCAGCTCAGCCATGGGCCACCCCTTCCGGCGGCAACGGCTCGGTCGTGCCCGATCGTGCCATCGCTCCCGGTCGCTCCGTCGCACCCGGACGCGCCGTGGTCGACCCCGCGGTTGATCTGAGGGATTCAGACATCCCAACGAGCCGCTTCAGGAAGCGCCGGGCGCCGCGCTCTTCGCTCAAGTGCCACAAGACATAGATCCAGAGCGCCGTGAGGATCAGCGTGACGAGGGCGATGGCGACCAGACCGCCGTAGACGACGGTCCGCCAGAAGCGGTGCAGCGGATGAAGCACTTCCTGCCGTCGTTCTTCGATGAGCACGATCCAGCCGGTATCATCTCTGCGGCCGCTGCCGCGTGAAACAACGGTCGGCTGTGACGAGCAAAGCCAAAGGTCGTCGGGCTGCGGGTCGAGCGGGTCGCGGTAGAACTCAAACTGGCCTCCCTCAGCGCCACCGGGCTCCCCCTCTCCGACGTCGAGGTCCTCGGCAGGTGCCTGTTGGAGGTGCCGCGCACTTAGCCGCTTTAGATCGGCCAGCATCGCGTCGGGAATGTAGGTTCGCAGCGATCCGACGGGCCGGTTTTGGAGCTGCGGATGTTCCGCGATGAGGCCCTCCCGTCCGGTTTCGTCGGGTCGCAAATCGACGATAGCGGCAAATTGATGCCGAGCGCCCAGGAACTCGGCAAAATGCCCCAGATCCGCCTCCATCACAAGCACGCCCAGCGGCTCACGTGATTGGCTCGCCGCGTCACGTATGGGAACGCTGAAGGCCACTGAAAGGATGTTTCCCGGCTGACTGAGAAACACGTTTGAGCGGTGGGGCACGTTGATCGGTCTGGCACCGTGATTCGAAAGGTCGTCTCCCTGACCGTGAAAGTAGTCGCGATAAGCGAAAGACTGGCCGACCAGCCCCGGATTGGGCGGGCTGATCGCGAGCAGAGAACCGCGACGGTCGAGAACGAACCAATACGCCGCTGCCGTCTTGGAGCTGAACTGCGTGTTCCAGAACTGATGCCGGCCTTCCAACCAGGACTGCAACTCGGCCCCGTCGGGCTCGGAAGGTGCGGAATAAACCGCTTCCGCAAGTGCCTTCTGTAACGGCGGTGCCGCAGCCTCGTGTTCCATACATCGCCATCGCTTGTCGATTTCTAGCGCGAATCGCGAGGCGACAAGATGCGCCGCAAAACGGTTGCTTTCCAAGGTGCGTTCTACCAACTGCCGTTGTGCCGTCGACAGCACGGCATTGACGATCGCCAGCGCGATCAGGGCCATGACCACGACCACCGCCGTCGGACCGATCGCGCCCAACTGCACCAGCGGCTTTTGTGCCCGACGGCGCTCCCGCTCGTCCAGCGCGCCCATCACCTCCTGAACGTTCGAGTAGCGACGGGCCGGATCAAGGGCCAGGCAGCGATTGATGATCGTCGCCAGCGCCGAATCCATGCCCGGGGCCCGCCGGTGTTCGCTCGGTCTCGTCGAGCACTCAAGATGGTGACGATAGGCTGCCAGCTTGTCGTGCAAGGTATCCTTCGCCGAGAGGGTGGCCAGCGATTCAGCCGTCTGGTAGGGAGGCGTGCCCACGATCAGTTGATAAAGGATGGCTCCCAACGCATAAACATCCCAGCGAACGTCGGGCAGCGCCTGAGGATCAGCCTGCTCAGGCGCCATGTAGAAGAACGTCCCCAGCGACGGCAAATGCTCATGGCTCAGACGCGACTGTCCGAAGTCGGCGAGTCGCGGCCGGCCGTCTTCGTCGAGCATGATGTTGCTCGGCTTCAGATCGCAGTGCAGCACGCCTCGACCATGCGCCTGAACCAGCCCCGTGGCGATCTCGCGGAAAAGCCTTACCGCCTCCGGAACGGGGAGGGGACCCTGCCTGATGCGATCGGCCAGTGAGCCCGTCGGCATATACTCCATGACGAAGAACGGCGGGTCGGAGTCCCAGCCCACCTCGAAGAGCTGCACAACGTAGCGATTGGCAAAAAGGAACCGGAGCTTCTCCACCTCGCGGGCCATGTTCGACCAGTCGAGCACGCCGCGATGACTGTAGAATTTGATGGCGACCTGGCGACCGCTGTTGCTGTCGATGGCCGACCAGACCTCGCCGAATGCTCCGCGGCCGACGAATTTTTCCTGTTCATAGCCGGGAACTTTAAGCGGTGGATACAATTGGCGCAGACTCAGTTCGCGACTTCTTTGTCGGTCGTCTTGGCCCATAACGGGCGTTTGCGGCTCGCCGGGATTCATCGCATGACGCCTGCACGCCGAAGTTACCGGGCCGACCCAGGCAGCTCATAGCGAAAGATGGCCTGGCAGTGCTTTCCTGGCCACAGCGCCGTGCCCGGCACGGAGTAGACCGACCCTTTATGGGTCAGGGCCTGCACGACCGCCAGGTCGACCATGTCGTCGCTATCGTCGCGGCGCGGGTCGTCCAGCCGCAAGCGGCGCTGGTTCTCGTCCCAATTTCCCCACACTGGCCGCTCGACGTCGACCAGCAGCGTGTCGACTTGCCCTTGGTGGGCCGCACGCAAGATTACCTGTAAATCATCCGATCTCCAGCCGTCGCCCGCGAGATTGGAATACCGCGCGAGCGCCTCGTATCGGGGACTGGCGAACTGTGGTGCGATGCGCTCCAAGGCCTTCTCGTGCAATTCCCGGTCGGTCCAAATATCGGGATTGCCGTGTACGTGCGATTCCGACAGATGCGGATAGCTGTTCGCCTGTTGAAAGATCGGGAACAGATAATCGACGCCGACGAAGACAAGCGGCACTCGCTCACTGCGCAAGACAGGGCGGATCGCACGGTCGACAACTCTAAAGTATTCCAGCAGTTCGCTCTTCTCCTGTTCGAAGAAGTCTCCGCTGCCGTGATAGGCGCCGAGCTTGCTCGTGCCGCGGCCAAGCAAGGCCGTGTGGAACTGGCGGGTGTCGCTGGGATGATCGTAGTGCAACGCCTCGCGCGCATTTGCCGGTAAATCTGGCACGGTAACCTCGCGGGCCTGCCAGCGATTGGCCTTCAGCAGGCGCACGCGGTTTTCGCTGACCGCAAGGATGTAGTGGTCGGTCTCTTCCTCGATAAGCGGCACGAGCGGCGCGATATGAAACCGCGAGTTGACCACCGAAATCTCGTTTACCGTCGTCGGCAAATAAAACGAGCGGATTTCTTTGGGCGAGGCAAAAACCGCGAGACCCTCGGTCTGGTCTTTCCAGAAGGCCTCGTTCTCAACCAGCTTGTTGGCCGACGCCAGAAAATCACGCGCCTCCACCGGACGGATGCCGCGTGCCACCAGCCGCTCTTCGGCGTCGACGAGGAGGTTCTTTAGCCGCACGCGGCCCGCCTGCCCCTCAAACCCGCCTGCGTGCGTCGGTAGATACACCGACACGCAGGGCCAGGCGCGATATCGCAGCAGTGCATCGAAGGTCTGTTTGGTCACCGGTTCCATGACTTAATCCTTTTACTTGGGCCGTTGTCACGGTGGGCCGATCGATCACGCCGCCTGGGAATCACAGACAGAGGCCACGATTTTGGCGACCAGCAGCCGTTGTAGGTTGGCCGCCATGATCGCTCGCTCCTGTCGCTCGCGGGCGGACCAGTGCGCTTTGATCGCGGCGGCACGCCGGGCAATCCGATCGCGTTGGTTTCGGGCGGCGTTCGATTTCAGTACGGGCGAGGTTTTCATCGGACAGGTCCTTTGGCTTGTGATGAGCTTGATGACGAATTTGAACGGGACGAACGCCCCAAACCTTTCGCAAAGCATGTGCCGCGAAGAAACGCGCCTTAAAATGGCCTTCGTCCGTGAAACAAGTGGCCAGAGGCGCGCGGCAGACTGTTCTTAAGCGCGCGGCGTGTGCGAAAGAGCACGGCCCGCGCCCTCGTGTGACGAGCCGGAAATACGCGGCAAGAGATTCGTGGCGTTTGCTTCGCCTCGGTAGCGCCGTGGACGACCTGCCCTTGCGTCGCGACCTAGGTGACAAGTGACTTTGCTCGCCGGTCCAAGTTGTTAGGGGCGCGCCGGTCTGTCTCCGTGGCATGCACTGGCACGGTGAATGCTGAAAGAATGGCCACCACGGTAACGGCGAGGCCACCGCACTATGGAAAACCCCGAAGTCGCCCAGATTTTTGACGAAGTGGCTGACCTGCTCGAACTCGAAGGTCAAAACCCTTTCCGAATTCGAGCATACCGGAACGCGGCGCGCGTGGTGCGCGATCTGCCCGAGCCGGTTGCCTCGATCGTCCGCGACTCGCCCGAAAAGCTGACCGAGTTTGCGGGAATCGGCGACGATCTGGCGGGAAAGATCGCCACGATTGTGCAAACCGGCGACTTGCCACTTCGCCAGGAGTTGTGCAAAGAAGTGCCCGCGGGCTTGCGGGAAATGATGAGCGTGCCGGGATGCGGTCCCAAGCGAGTGCAGCTCTTGTACAAGCAACTCGCGATCGAGAGCGTCGCCGACCTCTTGAAGGCCGCCGAGCGGCACGCGATCCGCGAGCTAAAGGGTTTCGGCGCAAAGACCGAGGAGAACATTCTGAAGGCGCTGGCGCAGCTTCCGCAGACCAGCCGCAGATTTTACCTGGCCGACGCCAAACCCTACGCAGACGCTCTGGTCAGCCATCTCAAGCAGGCTCCAGGCGTCGCTCAGATCGCCGTCGCCGGCAGCTTTCGCCGCCGCAAGGAGACGGTGGGCGATCTCGACGTGCTCGCGACTTGCCGCCATGCGAAAGGGGTTATGGATCGCCTGAACGGCTTCGAAGGCGTGGCCGAGACTCTCGCCCGCGGGACTACCAAGTCGGCCGTTCGTCTGCGTTGCGGGCTGCAAGTCGACTTGCGGGTGGTTCCCGAGAAGTCGTACGGCGCGGCGTTGCAGTATTTCACCGGATCTAAACAGCATAGTATTCTTCTCCGCCGGCTCGCGCAAGAGCAGGGCTTGAAAATCAACGAGTATGGAGTGTTTCGCGGCAACCGCCGAATCGCGGGTCAAACGGAAGAAGAGGTGTATGCCGCGGTCGGGCTCCCCTGGATTCCGCCAGAATTGCGCGAGGGACGCAATGAAATCGATCTGGCGCGCGCGGGCCGCCTGCCGACACTGCTTGAGCTCGACGACATCCGGGGCGACCTGCACATGCACACCACGGCCACCGACGGACGGTCGTCGATCGTCGACATGATTCGGGCGGCCAAAGAGCGGGGCTATAAGTACATCGCCATCACCGACCATTCGAAGCGTGTGACGATGGCCAAGGGGCTCGACGCGCGACGCTTGCGGAAGCACTGGCGCGACATTGAGGATGCCGCGGCCGAGGTGAAGGGGATGACGGTTCTCAAGGGCGTCGAGATGGACATCCTCGAAGATGGCCGTCTCGACTTGCCCAACGATGTCTTAAAGGAGGCGGACTGGGTGCTGGCGTCGATCCACTATGGCCAGAACCAGTCCCAGAAGCAGATCACGCGGCGGATCGTGAATGCCATCCGCTGTCCTTATGTGCATGCCATCGCCCACCCGACCGGCCGCCTGATCGGCAAGCGCCCAGCGTATCAGATCGACCTCGAGGAAGTGTTCAAGGCGGCCGCCGACTTCGGTTGTCTGCTCGAGCTCAACGGTCAGCCGAGTCGCCTCGATCTTGACGAAGTCGCTCTGGCCACGGCCAAAGAGGCGGGCGTCGGCATCGTTTTAGGAACCGATGCCCACTCGACCGAAGAACTCCGTTTCATGGAGTTTGGCGTCTATCAGGCACGGCGTGCCGGATTAGAGGCGAAAGACGTGGCGAACGCCCGATCGTTGGCACAGTTTCGCGGCACTCTAAAGCATTCGGCGTGAGCCATGCGAATACTGCCGGCCGCCGCCCTGCCCAAGCGATTGCTCCATGGCGCCTTGCACCCCGCAGCCAACGTTCCCCGCTCTCAACGCCTGCTTGAGGCCAGCAGTACGGACGCAGCCGGGGCGCTTGAGCTCTTGCACACGCGTCGCGACGGCCTGAGCGAAGCCGAAGCGCAGCATCGTCTCGAAAAGTACGGGCCCAACAGCGTGTCGCCGTCGGAGCACCGCGCCTGGCCGAGGCTGTTGGCCGGTGCCTGCCTGAATCCTTTGGTCGTGCTGCTGGCGGTACTTGGAATTCTTTCTGCAATCAGCGGCGACCTGCGCGCCGCGGCAGTGATGTGGAGCATGGTCGTGCTCGGCGTCGTCCTGCGCTTCGTTCAAGAGACCCGCGCCGATACGGCTGCCGCGAAGCTGAAGTCGATGATTAGCGTGACGGCCACGGTGGTTCGGGCCGGCACCGCGCGCGAGGTCCCGCTCGTTGAGTTAGTTCCCGGCGACGTAGTTACGCTCGCGGCCGGAGACATGATCCCGGCCGATCTGCGGCTGCTTAGCTGCAAGGAGCTATTCATCAGCCAGGCCACGCTCACGGGCGAAACCTTTCCGACCGAGAAATTCGCCAATCACGTCGGTGCACCGCCAGGGGACGGCCTGGACTTGCCCAACATCTGCTTCATGGGCACCAGCGTGCAGAGCGGTGCGGCCACCGGAGTCGTTGTAGAAACCGGCTGGCGGACGTATCTCGGTGGCATCTCCCGGTCGGTGACGAGCCCACAAGCGCCCACCAGCTTTGAACGGGGAACCAACCGATTCACCTGGTTCATGATTCGCTTATTGCTGGTCATGACGCCACTCGTGTTCCTGATCAACGGCTTAACAAAGGGGGATTGGCGAGAGGCGTTCTTCTTCGCGCTGGCGGTTGCTGTCGGGCTAACGCCGGAGATGCTGCCGATGATCGTTACGGTGTGCCTCGGCAAGGGGGCGCTCGCCATGTCACGACAAAAGGTGATCGTCAAAAGGCTCAACGCCATCCAGAACTGCGGCGCCATGGACGTACTTTGCACGGACAAGACGGGCACGCTCACGATCGACCGGGTTATCTTGCAGCGGCATTGCGACGTGGCGGGGAAAGAAGACGCGGAGGTCTTCTCGCTGGCCTTTCTCAACAGCCACTTTCAGACCGGGCTGAAGAACGTCCTCGACCGTGCCGTACTCAGGCACCACGAGCTGCACGCCGAGATCGAGATCCCCGACTGCAAAAAGGTCGACGAAATACCATTCGATTTCTCCCGCAAGTGCATGTCCGTAGTCGTCGACATGCCGTCAGGCGAAAGACTGTTAATCTGCAAGGGCGCTCCCGAAGTCATTTTCGAGCGGTGCGATTGCTTCGAACTGGATGGGAGAACAAGCCAGTTGTCGGCGACCTTGCTCGACGAGCTGCGAGAGGAATACTCCAGGCTCAGCCGCGACGGCTTCCGCGTGCTAGCGATTGCCCAGCGCACGGTCGAGAACAAACCGGCGTACTCGAAGGAGGACGAACGTGAGCTTGTGCTGCGGGGCTACGTCGCTTTCCTCGATCCGCCCAAAGATACCGCCGCTGCGGCCCTGACGAGGTTGGCTTCGCACGGGGTGACCGTCAAGGTGTTGACTGGCGACAACGAGCTGGTGAGCCGAAAAATCTGCCGCGAGGTCGGGCTGGGCGTCGATCAGGTCCTACTGGGACGAGAAGTCGAAAACATGTCCGACGCACAGTTGAGCGAGGCCGCTTCCAACGCGTCATTGTTCGCGCAGCTCAGCCCCGGCCACAAGGAGCGAATCATCAAGGCGCTGCGGGCATGCGGACACGTTGTCGGTTATTTGGGCGACGGCGTAAACGACGTGCCGGCATTGCACGCCGCCGACGTGGGCATTTCGGTCGACAACGCCGTCGACATCGCGCGCGAGTCGGCCGACCTCATCTTGTTGGAGAAAAGCTTGCTCGTGTTAGTGGCGGGCGTGCTAGAGGGACGCAAGGTCTACGCGAACATCCTCAAGTATATCCGCATGGGCGCCAGCTCAAATTTCGGCAACATGTTGAGTGTCTTGGGAGCAAGCTTCTTTTTGCCTTACCTGCCGATGGCTCCCATCCAGATTCTGACCAACAACCTGCTGTATGACTTTTCGCAACTCCCCATCCCGACCGACGATGTCGATCCCGAACAGATCGCCACGCCACGCCCCTGGTCGAAGAACGAGATTGTTCACTTCATCCTGTTTATCGGTCCCTGCAGTTCTTTGTTTGACTACACCACCTGGTTCGTGATGCTTTATTTTTTCGATTGCTGGTCGCCCGAGCGAGCAGCGTTGTTCCAAACCGCCTGGTTTGTGGAGTCGCTGGTGACGCAAACGCTCATCATTCACATCATTCGCACCAACCGCATTCCGTTTGCCGAGAGTCGGGCGAGTTGGCCGCTATTGGTGGCCACGGGCGCTGCGATGGCGGTTGGCATCTCGCTTCCATTCTCACCGCTTGCACCGTCGCTCGGGTTGACGAGTCTCCCCGCAGCATTTTGGCCACTGCTCGTGTTAACGCTATTGAGCTACGCTGTCCTCGCACATGCGGTGAAGCGATGGTTGTTAAGGCGGCGATGGATCTAGGCCGAAGATCGTATTACGGCCACGCCACGCGTCGTGGTTAACTGACCTTTCATGCTGATCAGCCTCTATTTCGGCTGCCGGGGCCTGCCGTTGCAACGAGGCTGCTGAGAGGTGAGGGGTCTGCTCGTGACCTGCGGCGATGCCCAGACTTCTCAGGAAGTCTGTTACGGGCTTTCGCTGGTCAACGACGAGATGGCGCGCATGTAGTTGACGCGCTCGAAGGCCCCCGGATTCGCGATGCACCGCTGGCTGAGGCTGCCTTTGATCTGTTCGACGGAAGCAAAATGCCGGCGCTCCAGCCAGTATTCGACTTCGGTCAGTAGGATGCGGAGATGCTCCGGCCCGTTGCGAATCAGTGCCGAAGCGATCATGCCCACATCGGCGCCGGCCAGAATCAGTTTCAGCAGGTCTTCAGCGAAGTGGATGCCGCTCGTTGCCGCCAGTGAGGCCTTGGTTTGCTCTCTAAGAATGGCGATCCACCGCAACGGCAGACGGAGTTCGTCGCGGCTGCTGAGCACAAGCGTGGGGCTTACTTCCAGCGTGTCGAGATCGATGTCGGGTTGCAGGAAACGGTTGAAGAACGTCAAACCGTTCGCGCCCGCTTCCACCAGCCGGCTCGCCATTTCTGGCAGGGAGCTGAAAAAAGGGCCGATTTTTACCGCCAGGGGAATCGATACCTTGGCACGCACGGCCGCGACCAGTTCGACGTAGTGGTCGTCGACCAATCTGCCGGTCTGTTCCGGCCGTGTCGGCATGTAGTAAACGTTGAGCTCCAACGCGTCGGCGCCGGCTTCCTGAATGAGCCGGGCGAAGCGTACCCAGCCGCCGGGCGTGGTGCCGTTTAAACTGCCGATCACCGGAATCGATAGAGCCTTTTTTACCCCTTCCACGTGCCGGAGATAGGCATCCGGCCCGGCGTTGTAGTCGAGCATATCGCGGTATGGGAAGAACTCCGTGGCCGAGCAACTTCCGGGCGGAGCCGGCGTATGGGGCGTCATCCCCTCCGCCTCGATCTGTTCTTCAAACAGCGATGGCAATACGGCGGCCGCCGCTCCCGCCTCTTCCAGCCGCTGAAGCACGCTGATTTGGGCCGACAGCGGCGAGGCGGCAATCACGGCCGGGTTTCGCAGCTTCAGGCCAAGATAGGTGGTGCTTAGGTCGACACTCATGGATGCACACCTTTCACTGCGCGAGGAACAGGGGTATCTCGGCGGCCTGGTGGATCGTCGGCAACCGCGATGTCGCACCGGCCAAAGGAACGAAAACTCGGCCGATCATGACCGACGCCCTTTTTGTTAATCGAGGTGAATCGAGCCGCGGCGACCGTCCAGTGCTCCGGGCGCCACCTCCGGGATTTCCATCGCGTTCTCGCAGGGCGACAGTCCGCTGCGGGCGCGGAACTGATGAGCGCTCCAAGTGGCTCGAATTGCTGCCGTTTGCGCGGCGATCTCCTCCGGGGTCGGCCAGTTAGCTCGAACGTGCGATCGCTTGCGTGGTGACATGGAATCGTGACTCCGGCGCACTAGTGGATCCTGGCCGCACCAAGAAGTCGCGGCCTGAAAGTTCGCCTCACGCTATGAGCAATGCATGTGCCGCAACCGGCTACGGCCGCTGGCAATCGCAAGCAAGCGGAACCCAGCGTGACTCTCGCAGCTTCGGCGATGACCGATGTGCGAAACCGCGCATCGAACTGTGACAATCAGGTATAGCCGTTCGACCGAAGGCGGCCCACGCCGCACGGGCACACGAGTTGCGTTGTTGGAACGGCATGGCCGGTAAGCACCAGATTGTGGCCGAGCTGGGAGAGGTATCGCTGACGCTGCCGAATTTGGTCAACGCGGCGCTGCTGGCGAACGACAGGGCCAAGTATCTGATCGCTTTGCTGCAATCCGCGAAAAGCCATGCCGATCATCCCGAGTCGGGCGCGATCGATCTGAAGGCCGAGCGCAGGACTTGCGGCATCGACGAAATCGAATTCGACGCTGTGGCGGAACGGAGCTGTGCCTTGGGGGACCGTTATTCGATCCCGCTGGCGCGGCGCGTCTACGATCTGTTGGTAGACCAGGTGAGGCTGATGATCGTCCCCACGCAGGCGGACGGCTCGATTGCCGCCGATTCGGGCTCGACGGAGCGCAACTATGAACGTCGCCTTGAGGCCTGTCTTGGTCGCGTGCATCCACCCGATGACGACTTGATCGAGGGTGAAACGATCGACCGGATCGCGCGAGCCGCAAGCGGAGGGGAAGAGACGCTGCATGGCCTTGTCATGGATCTGCACAAGGAGATCAACCGCCTGCAGCGGGAAGTCGCCACCGAATCGATTGCCGGGGCGGCAGCTTACGGTCTGGCACACGAAGACCGCCCGCTCGTCTCGGCCTTCATGTCTGGGGTTCACGAGACGGAGAAACTCAAGTTCGACCATCCGGGGCTCGGCACCACGGCCACACGCGACGGTGGCGTCCTGGTCGTCCAGAACGATATCGGCCTGACCGACGCACACGTGCTCGTGATCCGCATTGAGCCCCCGAAAGTGACGATCACCTACACCGACATCCATATTCAGCGGTTGGCCTTTTTCCAGAGGATGCTGCGGCCTTACGCCGTCACGTTCAACGAAACCGTTTCCAAGCGATCGGCGAACTTGCCCGACTTGTACCACCTCAGCGTGGGTACATTTACGGCACGCGATGATGACGAGTTGACCCGTTACCTTGAATTCCTCGGTTCGCGGCTCGTTTTTCTGATTGACTGGAACCGGGCCCGCAAACGACTTCGTAAGCTGGCCCCCAAGCAAATTGGTCTCGATGTGCTCGACTGGGCTGCCGCGGGCAACCTCGGACACATGGGCTTCTTGAAACTAGGGGGCGAGCAGCTTGTGTTCGACGCGCTAGGGCACATCACTCAGGGACCGCTGCCAGGGGGCGGCCAGCTTGTGGATATGCTGGGCGAAAACCGCTGCGCCGAATTCCTCAAGTTCATGCTGCGGACGACGGCGGAAGGCCTGCTCGCGGGCCGGTCCGATGCGCTTATCCGTGATGAAATCCGCGCCGAACTGCAGCACAACCTGGACACGGTTCAAGAGGGACTGCTGGCCCTGGCTGGCGAACACGCCGGCCTGGTGTTCGAGACGGCCATGGCTTCGCGCGATTGCCTGCTGATCGGAATTCGAGGTGGAGATCGTAACTACCTGCACCGTGCGGCGCGGCGCGCCAAGCTTTGGGAACACCGCGCGGATGAGTTGCTCAACCGCTGCCGCGCCGCCCGCGGCTGGCGAGGCGAATCACCCCAAAAACTGATCGATCTGGTGCGGGTGGCCGACGATGCGGTGGACAAACTTGAAGAAGCGGTTTTTTTGATCGACCTCCTGCCGACGCACGCTACGGCCAACGGTTCAACGACTTCGCTCGAGGAATTGTCGGAAGTGCTGGTCGAAGGGGCAAAGGAATACGTAAAGGTTGTGGAAAACGCCCGCTACGTCCACCGCGGCAGCGCCCGCGAACGCGTCGAGGATTTTTTGGAGGCGGTCGACCACACCTTGCTCGCCGAGCACCGTGCCGACGACGCCCACCGCCGTGCGATCTCGGGCGTCGTCGACTTCGCTGGCGACTTCAAAGAGCTGCATCTCTTTACGGCGATTGCGGACAATCTTGAACAGGCGGCCGATGTCATCGCACGCGCGGCGCTCGCGCTGCGAGACTACGTGCTTGGCGAAGCGATGACGCGCTGAGGAACAAAGGAAAGAATACCTGCGTCGCCTTTCGCTCCCGCGAAAGGACGTCCTTTCGACGAGCGAAAGGCGATCTTGACCAAGGGCCTTGTATGGACGCCAACAACTCATCCGAGAGGATTTCGTTCGGCTACGGCCGCTGTCGCACCGCCGGGCCGGAACAGATCGGGAGCAAAGCGGCCAACCTGGTCCGCCTGGCCACCGAAGGGATACGTGTGCCCCCAGGCTTTGTCCTGCCGATTTCGTTCTGTCGCGACTATTGGAACGAAGGAGGGAAATTACCCGACGGTTTTAGCGATCTGTTGATGGCGCAGGTCGAGGAGCTTGGCAAGGCGATTGGATCAGCCTACGGCGGCGAGCGTCGGCCCTTGCTTGTCTCGGTTCGATCCGGCGCGGCGGTGTCGATGCCCGGCATGCTTGACACCGTTTTGGACGTCGGCCTCACCGACCGCACTCTGTCGGCGCTGATTTGCCTGACCGGCAATCCGCGCCACGCCTGGGACAGCTACCGGCGGCTGGTGCAAAGCTACGGCGAATCCGTTCACGGCTTGGCGGCGGCTGTGTTTGAACGGCTCGTCGACCGTCGGTTGGCAAGCGAGCGCCCGGGCTCGAATGACGACGTCGACGCCACCGAACTTGATGCGTCCGCCCTGCGGGAAATCACCGAACAGTCGTTGGCCTGTTTTGCGTCGCGAACTGGCCGCCCCTTTCCGCAGGATCCGCGTGAGCAGCTTGTGGCAGCGGTCGAAGCGGTGTGGCGATCTTGGCACAGCCCCCGCGCGGTCGAGTTCCGCCGCCTCCGACGCCTGGAACATCTGGCGGGCACGGCGGTGACGGTCCAGGCAATGGTTTACGGCAATCTGGGCTGCAAGTCGGGTTCGGGCGTGGCCTTCACGCGAAACCCGGCTACCGGAGAAAAGGGGCTCTACCTCGACTTTCTGCCAAACGCACAAGGAGAAGACGTGGTCGCAGGACGCCGGCTGCTCCGCGGTAAGGACATCCTTGAGCGGCTCCTGCCCGACGTGTACCACGAACTGGTCGAAACGGGCGAGCGGCTGGAGGGTCTTTTTGGAGACGCCCAGGACTTTGAATTCACGATTCAAGAGGGACGGCTGTACGTGCTTCAGACGCGCACCGCGAAGAGAACTCCGCTCGCGGCGCTGCGCATCGCTTGCGACCTCGTCGCCGAGGGACGGATCGATGCAACGACCGCCTGGGAGCGGTTGAGCGAGTACGATCTCAAGGCGATCGGGGCTGCAAGGTTGGCGCCCGGCGCTGACGCCAAGCTTCTCGGCCGGGGCACGCCGGCAGGCGCCGGCGCCGCGGCGGGACCGATCGCCCTCACGCCAGAGGCGGCGGTTGCCTTTGCCGAGCAGGGCCAACCGGCGATCCTCGTGCGAAACGACATCACGACGGCCGACGTGGCCGGACTGGCCGCCTCGAGCGGGATCGTCACCGCTCGCGGAGGACGGACCTCGCACGCGGCAGTTGTCGCTCGCCAACTCGACAAGGTCTGCGTGGTGGGATGTCCCGATCTCGTCATCTCGGATGACCTGCGGCGCTGCCAAATCGGCGAGCGCCGGTTTTGCGAGGGAGAGCCGATCTCCGTCGACGGCGAGTCGGGCGAAATCTATGCGGGCCGGCTGGAGGTTCGCGTCGTGCGGCCGACCGACTGCCTACAACAGGTTGAACGCTGGAAAACGACGTCGGCGTAGGCGAGAGACTATTTCCAGAGCACTTTCAATTCGTGCGGCAGCGTGGCGATCACGGATTCAATCTCGCCGTGGGTGAGGTGCTGTTGCAGCAGCCCGAACACCGCACGCGTAACCTGTTGCAGGTCAGCGTACGGGATGCCTCGTAGCTCCTCGCCGACGTGGTCGAAGAAATCCTCTGCTTTACGATCCTTCAGCGGCTTGCCGGCGGGATGCCACCCCTCGTAGTAGAATCCTCGCACCAGCATCGGCAATTGGGCTGACAAGTTGGCCACGTGCTCGACGCTCAACCGGTCGCGCAAGGCGTGCAGGACGGCCCGCAGGGCGACGTAGGCATGGTGGTGATCGCTCCAGTGAAGCCGGGCCGCCAGGTCGGCAAGCCAGGCGTTGGTCACCTGCACCGTCGTGTCGAATGCGGCATTCGTATGACTCATGGCTCTTCCTCTTTCGTGGCTTGGTATCGAATCGGATCCACCAGCGGTCTCATTCAGGCGCCTATCGGTCGCGGCGACCAGCCAGCATTTGGTGATCGAGCAGCCGGCCGATGCGGGCGACTTCTTCGCTCAGCAGCGACAGGACGTCGTCGATGCTGACGATGCCGACCAGGTAGTTCTCCTTGTCGACCACGATCATGCGCCGTATGCCGAGTCCGCACATCTGCACCAGGGCATCCTCGATTGACGCATCGTCTCGTAGCGATTTGGGTGAACCGGTCATCACGTCACCCACCGTGCAGGTATGCGGATCTTGGCCGACGGCCATGACCCTTGTGACCAGGTCGCGGTCGGTGACGATGCCGATCGGTTTCTTCTGCTCGTCGATCACGACGAGGGTGCCGACGTTGTTATCGCGCATTCGCCTGGAGGCGAAAGCGACCGACTCTTTGGTCGTGGCAAGCTGGACCTCGCGACTACAAATGCGTCCGACGGACATGGGTATCTCCTTCTTGGGCGGTCAAAACATTACTCGGAAGCGGCCATCCGAGAACCGGCGACTGGCGTAAGTCTCGTGTCGGCCGGTTTTCGGATAGGCCCTTTGCTTCCGCTGCCGGGAAACGCGATCAGGGCGTCCCGTGGCAGATCATCTTTTCAGCCGCGGACGGCGGTGCGGCTCGGCGAGACACGCCCCGCCGCTTTGCTCGCGCGCGGCGCCTTGGCGCTCGTGTCGGAAACCGGCGCGGGAGGGGCGGCGGGCTGGCCTTGATTGCCATTCATGCCGCTGCACCCATTACCGCCGTTGCACCCGTGGCACCCATGGCACCCGTGGCAGCTCGAGCCGTTGCAACCGTAGCAGCCGTGGCAGCGCCGACGCCGTCCGTGGCAGGCATAGGAGCCGCCGCAAGAGCAGCCCGAGCATGCCACGGTGCCGTTGCAGCCGTTGCAGCCGTCGCAGTAGCAGCCTCGGTGGCCGGCTTGCGCCACCGTGCCGTCGGGAATCAAGGCGATTCCTACAACCGCCAGGAACAGGCCGAGAGCAAACAGAAACGAACGGTTCATCACACTCACCTCTGCAGAAACAGGGACTGAAATCGCGCATCACCCACGACACGTGCTCGCCAGCCTGGCCGTTTGCGATTGTCGGTCGCACAGGCGTGCCCAACTTCCGTGACGCGCCGCAGCCTGCCTGGAGTTCCGCGCCTGGCCCGCCACCGTGGCCGGGCAAGTCGGCCTTTTTGCAATGCAACGCCTATGCCGTCCCGCGCACCCAGGCGAAGAGGCCATTTTTCGGTGGTTCCGGCGGAGCCATCGTGCGATCACGCGCGCGGCGCATCCTCTCAGCACAGCACCTCGTGTCTAACCGCGTTTAGACGTTGGATCGATCCGTCACTCCGCGACACGGTTGAAGGCACGCCGTCCGAATGCAACCGCGGCCGCTTGCGTGCGTTCTGCCGCCCCTGCTGGCGCGAGTCCTGAGTCGTTCCTGTTGTGGTGCCCGTGAGGCAATCGCAGTAGAATGCGGGCGGTTGTCTGGATAAACAAGCGTCCGGCAGCATTTCCGCCTTTTCATGCCGGGAGCACCTTTCGTTGCCAGGAATCAAGCTGATTGTGATCGGCGGCTCCGCCGGAGGCCTCCCCGCGCTGTTGGACATTGTGCGAGGCCTGCCAGCCGACCTGCCGGTGGCCATCTGCGTGGCGATCCACACGTCGCCCTATAGTCCCGGACGATTGCCCGAAGTCGTCGACCGCCAAACGCAACTCCCCTGCCTCTTCGCCGAAGATCGGCAGCCAATTGTTCCCGGCCAGATTTACTTTGCGCCGGTGGATCGCCACTTGATCATCCACGACGGTGTGCTGCGGGTGACGCACGGACCCCGCGAGAACGGTTTTCGCCCGGCGGTGGATCCTCTGTTTCGCTCGGCCGCCCGAGCATGGGGACCACGCGTGGCTGGCATTGTGCTGTCGGGAAGCCTCGGCGACGGAAGCTTCGGCCTGGCGTGCATCAAGCAGTCGGGCGGGATAGCCATCGTTCAGAACCCCGACGAAGCCATTGTGCCCAGCATGCCCCTCAGCGCCCTGCGCGGCGTGGCAATCGACCACGTCGTTGGGGCGGCCGAAATGGCGGCCTTGATCGTTGAGCTCGCCAAGGAAGAATCAGCGGAAGGTGCGGCTATGTCCAGCGACGCGTCGCGACGCGACCCGGCAGAGCACGGAACCGAGCTGGCGGCGCAAACGCCGCCAGGCAAGCTCACCCCCCTGACCTGCCCTGAGTGCGGCGGCACGTTATGGGAACAGGAAGACGAAGGGCAGATCCGCTTTCGCTGCCACGTCGGACACGGATACAACGCCGAGAGCCTCCTGCAATACCACTCGCAGGAAGTGGAGGCGGCGCTATGGACGGCTTTGCGCGTGTTGGAGGAACACGCCGTTTTGCAGGAACGGCTGTCGAGTCGTGCTGCGTCGCAAGGGTTGCCGGCCGTGGCCGACCAGTTTCACCAGCGCTGCGTCGATAGCCGCCGGCAAGCCGAGGCGCTACGGGCCGTGCTTTTGTCTCAGCCTCCGTCCACGCTGCCGGCCGAGCAAATCAACGCGAAGGTCCCTTATCCAAAGTAGCAACAATCGCCGGACCGCTCGGCTCTGCCGGCTCAAGAGTACTGTTGTTTAGCCTTTACGGAATCTCATGGCCAAAAAGAATAATTCCGTCTCTAAAACAGCGAAACCCGACAGCCCGCCGCCGTTAATGATTGTCGGCGTCGGGGCGTCGGCAGGAGGTTTCGAGGCGTTCCAGCGTTTGATCGAACACGTGCCTGCCGATTCGAAGCTGTGCGTCGTGTTCATCCTGCACCTGCTTCCGACCCACAAAAGCATGCTCACCGAGCTGCTGTCGAAGATGACGGCCATGAAAGTGGCGCAAGCCACCGACGGCATGAAGCTCGAAGCCGGCCACGTCTACATCATCCCGCCCGACGTCTATTTGGAGATGAACGACGGCCGTTTCAAGCTGGCGCCGCGGGCAGGCGACGGCGCCGCCTTCCTGCCCATCGATCGCTTTTTCGTATCGCTGGCCGGCGAAGCCGGCGAGCGGGCTATCGGCGTCATCCTGTCGGGCATGGGAAGCGACGGCGCGATCGGGCTGCGGCAAATCAAGGAGGCGGGGGGAGTGACATTCTGCCAGTCGCCCGAGCTCTCGGAACGCGACGAGATGCCCCGTGCGGCCATGGCTACCGGGGATGCGGACTTCGTTCTCTCGCCCGCTCAGATCGGTGAGTCACTGATCGATCTGGCGCGTCATCCCTACGTGGCGCGGACCGATCATCAGGAGGCCCCCTCGGAGCTGCGGCCGACCGAGGACCAGTTCCAGCGCATCTTTTCGCTGCTGCGAACCGCCAGCGGCATCGATTTCTCGCACTACAAGCGGCCTACGATCGAGCGCCGGCTGCTGCGTCGCATGGCGCTGCAGAAGATCACGAGCGCGGCCGAGTACATCGAGATGCTCGAGCAGCATCCGCAGGAGGCAAATCAGCTCTATCGCGATATTCTCATTCACGTCACGTTCTTCTTCCGCGAGCCGGCCTCGTTCGGCACCCTCAGCGAGAAAGTCTTTCCCAAGCTGTTCGAGCAGCGCAAGAACGACGATGCCCTGCGGATCTGGGTGCCGGGCTGCTCGTCGGGCGAAGAGCCGTATTCGATCGCCATCACGCTTTCCGAGTTTCTGGCGGACAAGACCGAAGAGGTGCCGGTGCAGATCTTCGCCACCGACGTCAGCGATTCGGCCATCGAAGTGGCCCGTGCGGGCCTTTACCCCGAAGCCGTGGTGCGGCCGGTGTCTCCGGAGCGGCTACGGCGATATTTCATGCAGGTCGACGGCAAATACCGCGTCAGCAAGAAGATTCGCGAGATGTGCATCTTCGCGCGACACGATTTGACGCGCGATCCCCCCTTCTCGCGACTCGACCTGGTCGTCTGCCGAAACGTGCTGATCTATCTCGACCAGGCGTTGCAAAAACGTCTCTTCACGGCCTTTCATTACGCACTGAAGCCGACCGGCTTCTTGATGCTGGGCGGCGCGGAAACCGTCGGCCTGCAAAGCGATTTGTTCACGGTGGTCGACAAGAAGCACCGGCTCTACGCCAAGCGGCCAGGCTATTTGGAGCCCCTGGATATGGGCTTTACCGACGGAAGTCAAACATCTCGTCCTGCGGCGGCCTCCGCCAAGCCGGCCCGCGAGCACGGGCTGCACCGCACCGTGCAACAGGAGGTGAGCCAGGTCCTGCTCAGCAAATATGCCCCGCCGGGAGTGCTGGTCAACGAGCGATTAGAGATCGTCCAGTTTCGCGGGCAAACCGGTTATTTCCTGGAGCCCTCGCCGGGCGAGGTTAACCTCCACGTGCTGAAGATGATCCGCCCGGGGCTGTTGCACGAACTGCAGGAATCGCTGGCCGAAGCGCGCAAATCAAACGTCGCCGTCCGCAAAGAGGGACTGCACGTCGACGTCAACGGCCACGGTCGCGATGTGAACATGGAGGTCACGCCGGTCATTATTCCTGATGAGCCGATCCACTTCCTGATCTTGTTCGAAGACACGACGCGTGAGCAAAGAGGAGCTGCCGAGCAGCGTGCGCCGGCGCCGCCCCCCAGCGCTCCGGGAAGTCACGATGCGGAAACCGAGCAACTCCGCCGCGAACTGGAGACGACCCGCAAGTACTTGCAGTCGGCCATTCAGGATCTGGAAATCACCAACGAGGAGTTGCAATCGGCCAACGAGGAAGTCCTCTCCAGCAACGAGGAACTGCAAAGCACCAATGAAGAACTCGATACAGCCAAGGAGGAACTGCAGAGCACCAACGAGGAGCTCAACACGCTCAATGCCGAATTGCACAGCCGCAATGACGAGCTGAGCCGGCTCAACAGCGATCTGATCAACCTGCTCAGCAGCGTCGAACTGGCTGTGCTCATGGTCGACCGGGGCTTGTGCATTCGCCGGTTCACGCCCGCCGCGGAAAAACTCTTCAACTTGATCGCCAGCGACGTGGGCCGGCCGATGCAGCACATCAAGCCAAACATCGTCTTTCCGAACCTGGAGCAACACATCCACGAAGTGATCGAGAAGGTGATTCCGCTGGAGGAGCAAGTCCAAGACGTGGACGGGAGCTGGTACCTGCTCCGCGTGCGGCCCTATTGCAGCCTCGACAATCGGATCGACGGAGCGGTGATCGCCATGTTGAACATCGACGCGGTAAAGCGGTTGAAATAAGGCGGAATCGACGCAGTTTTTAGAGCTGTCCCCGATCCGGCAGCGGGCGAGACGCCCGCACCACGATGCCGGTTCTCGGATAGGCTCTTAGTCGACTTCGTGACAAATCGTCCCGCAGGCTCGCTTGCGGTTCAGACAAAATGTCTGTAATCTAATGTCGGCCTTGTTGTCCGTCGGTGGGAGGCTGCACGGCGTAATCGATCGCCATGTTCCTGGCGCAGCCGAAATATGCCGTTCCCCCACGAAGTCCGCTCAACGTCGAGAGAAGGAACCACTCCATGAGTCTGCCGCATCCGCTTGCCGTTTGGCTCGGGGCCGTTTGGCTCGGGGTCGGCTTCGTTGTCAGTTCTGCGACGGCGGGCGAATGGACCCGGTTCCGCGGTTCAGAGGGGAACGGAATTGCCAGCTCGTCGAACCATCCGACCGACTGGAGCGAAGATTCGAACATTGCATGGAAGACGGGGATTCCCGGACGCGGCTGGTCCCAGCCGGTGATTGCGGGTGACCAGGTGTTCGTGACCACCGCGGTCGCCGAAAACGAAGAGAAACCGAGACGATTCGACGGGGGCCTGCCTGGCGACGCGAAGGATCCGACCAACGACGACTATCAATGGAAGGTGTTCTGTCTGTCGCTGAAAACGGGAAAAGTTCTTTGGGAGCGGACCCCCTTCGCGGGTAAGCCGCCGATTCGCAAGCATCGCGGCAACACGTATGCCTCGGAAACGCCAGTCACCGACGGCGAACGTGTCGTCGCCTATTTCGGGATGAAGGGACTCGTCTGCTACGACATGTCGGGCAAGTTGCAGTGGAGCAGGATCCTCGGCCAGTACCCGATGCAGGCCGGCTGGGGAACGGGAAGTTCACCGATCCTCCTGGACAATGCCGTCGTGATTCAGTGCGACAACGACAAGTCGTCGTTTCTGGCGGGGCTTGATAAGAAATCGGGAGACGAGTTGTGGCGAATCCCTCGCGATGAAAGATCGAACTGGTCCACGCCGTTTCTCTGGAAGAACAAACTGCGGACGGAGTTGGTGGTTGCCGGCGGCAAGAGGATGCGTTCCTACGATCCGGCGACTCGCGCGATCCTGTGGGAGATGGCCGCCAGTGGACGGACGTCGCTGTCGCCGGTCGGCGACGAAGACCTACTGTATGTCGATTCGGTGGATGGGTTCCAGGGAAGTCCGGGTCGCCTGGCCGCCATTCGCGCGGGGGCAAACGGAGACATCTCGCTGCCCGACGGAAAGACGACTTCCAGCGAGTTCGTACAGTGGAGCATGATCTACAAGTCGTATCGTAACTCATCGCCGCTGCTGTTCGGCGGCGGGCTTTACATGCTCGAACAGTCGGCGGGAATTGTTCGCTGCTTTGATGCAAAGACTGGCCGTCTGCTCTACCAGCAGCGGTTGCCTGAAGCGACCGGCTTCGCCGCCTCGCCGTGGGTCAACGACGGTAAGGTCTATTTGCTCGACGATTCCGGCATCACGTTCGTGCTCGAGCCCGGCCCCGAGTTCAAGCTCCTTTCGTCGAATCGCCTGAGCGACGAGATCTTCTGGTCATCCGCGGCCGTCAGCGGCGACCAACTTCTGCTGCGGGGCCAGGCGCATTTGTACTGCATCCGTAAGTGATCCACCGGCGGGATAGGTGCCGTTGCCGCCAATCGACTTGCTCCGGAACAAGCTGCCGCAGCATTGCCCGTTCAAACGAACGTGCTGGCGGGCAAAGCCGATCCAGGTCGCGGCTGCGGGCAGGGTCGCATGAGGCATTCGCTGGCCGGTGCGATCAGGTCGATAGCCCCAAAGGGAAAGAGATTGCGTCCAGCCAGTCGGCCAGGGCCGACCATCGCTGGTCGTCGACCTCGGCCTCGCCCGTGGGCTGCCTTAGCCTGATGTTCTCGGCTGCAAGAGGGGGAGAGCCCACCTCGGCCCCACGGCGATAACCGGTGGAACTCGCTGCCTCAAGTGTAAACTGCTTGACGACCAGCCGTTGCCGCAATACGTAGCAGCGAAATAGCATCAGCGCCGGCACGACGTGGTTGAACCAGTCCTCGAGCGTCACGGGGGCCTGTTCTTCGGCGAGCTGCGGATAGCGATAGGTGCCTGCCGCCAGCCGCTCCCACCCTAGCCGCTCAAACAAGGAGCCCATCTCGCCCTGTTGGTCGGCGGATCCGTCGATTTCGAATGAGAAAACAAGAGGCATCAAACACCCCGCCGCGTCTAGAGAAAACGTGCCCAGCGCACGCGCTGTTTTTAAGCAATGCGTGTGCCGCAACCCTGATCGGCGAGCTTCTGGGGCACTGAGAGCACAAGCGATGGGCGGCACGGGAACTGCGCGTGCGATTCCGCACGATGATCCCCCGGATGGCAAACAAAAAATAGCACAAATGATTGCGTGATCCATCAACTCGATTAGAATCGTCAAAGGCGTCGCATCCGCCCTATACATACCATCCTTCCTATTGTGCTCCGTGGTGGGCGAACGGCTAGCACAAAAGCAGGCGAGCGGAGCAACAGGTTTTATGAGACGACGCGAGAACCCGGAGGCAGGCTTGGGCGAGGTGCTAGCGGCCTGCCGCTTCCACCGTCGCAAGATGGTAACGTTCTTCCTGGCTTCGCTTTGCACCTGCGCGCTGGTGATCGTCTTCGCGCCCAAGAGCTACCGGTCGGAGGCGAAGCTGCTCGTTCGGCTGGGGCGCGAGAATGTCGTCCTCGACTCAGCGGCTACGTTGGGGCAGAGCCCGGCCGTGGCGATGCCGCTTAGCCGCGAAAGCGAACTGAACTCGGTTGTCGCCATCTTAAAAAGCCGAGCGCTGGCAGAACGGGTTGTGGACGCTTTAGGGGCAGACACGATCCTGCACGCGGGAAAGGGGCGAGTGTCCCAGGTCGTGCAGGCGGGGACGACGTCGTGGCTGAGCGATTTGAGGTTTCTCGGCAAGGTTCCGGCGCGCGAAAGGGCCGTGCTTGTCCTGCAGGAGGACGTGCGCGTCGATACGGCCCGTAAGTCGGACGTGGTGCAGGTAAGCTGCCTGAGTTCCGCCCCCGAACTGTCGCAAGCGATCGTGGCCAAGTTGGTAGAACTCTACGTCGATCAGCACATTGAATGGAACCGCACGCCGAAGTCGCGAGAATTCTTCGATCAACAGAGCGAACGGCTTCGCCGCCTGCTGAATGAGAAGGAAGGCCAGCTCGTCGAGCTGAAGAACGACACGGGGCTCGCTTCGCCCGCGGACCAACGAAGGCAAGTCGTCGACCGGCTCGGCCGGCTGGAAGACGAACTGCTGGCGGCCGAATCGTCGCAGGCTGCGGCCGAGGCCGAGGTGCGCCTGATCGAAAAGAAGCTGGCGGCCTACCCCGCGACGGAAATCACGTCACGCACGACCGGATTTGCCACGGAAGCCGCCGACAGCATGCGGGCCCAGCTTTACGCCCTGGAGATGAAGGAGCAAGAACTGCTCGCCCGCTACACCGAGGAGCACCCCGAGGTGCGGCAAGTCCGCGACCAGATTGCCGGCTCGCAGGCGGTGCTGGGCCGCGAGGATCGCTCGCTGGAGCAAGTCACCACCGGGCGCACCCGCACGAGCGAGCAGGCGCACCTCAACTTGCTCGATCGTGAGCCGACGCTGGCGGCACATCGTGCCAAGGCCGAGGCCCTGCGTTCGCAGATCGAGGTGGCGCGCGGCAAGCTGGTCGAGTTGAATCGGCGCGAACGCGACGTCGCAACGCTGGCCCGCGAGGTCGACTTGGACGACGCGAGCTATCGCAGGTATTACGAAAGCCTGGAACAGGCGAGGATCGATGAGGCGTTGCGACTGGAGCGAATTTCCAACATCAGCATTGTCCAGCCCGCAAGCTACGAGCTGAAGCCGGCACGACCGCGACGACTCACGATTCTTGCGGTGGGGCTGATCATTGGTTCGTGCGGGAGCGTTGGATTGGCGCTTGTGGCCGAGAATCTAACCGGGCCGCGAAGGTCGTCAAGGGAAGGCGATTCGCGGGCGTGAGACCTGCCCGTGAAAACACACTCTGACGGCGCCAGGCGGCGCCGACCGCGTCCGAGCGCGGAGGAAGAGGCGGAAGATCGTACGTGAGCGTGCTGCGCTTACGGCATGGCGGAAAGTGTCGTTGTGGAATGCGTTGGCTACGAGGTTTGCGCCCGGTGACTGACTGCCGGCTGTAGATGAATGAGAGAAAGAGCTACCTTGCCTGAAATGATTCCCGCCAAGCTGCTCGCTCGGCGCCACAGGAAATTTCTCGCCGACCCGACAAACCGACACGGACTGCTGCCGGCGCCGTGGTTCCATCATTCGTTGCGCCGAGAGCGGGCGAGAAGCGATCGCACGGGGAGCGAGTTCGTTCTGCTCATCTTCACGCCCAGAGACCGCGCGACGGCGAAAAAAACGAACCTGCGCGTGGCTCGTGAGTTGAAACGCCATTTGACCGACGACGACGAAGCCGGCTGGTTCGACGACGAGCGCATCGCCGTGATTCTGGCCGAGACACCGGCCGAAAACGCCTGGAGACTGGCGGACGCGGTTTGTCTTGCCTTTCCGCTTTCGGCCGAGCCGCCTTTGTGCGACGTGTTTGTCTATCCGTCCGCAGGGGAGATGGACTTCGATGGGCAGGATCTGCTCGCCCAAAACCTGGCCGAGCGCCGGCCGGCCAGGCGGCTGGAAGATGTGTTTGTACAACCCTTGCCCTTTTGGAAGCGCCTCCTGGACGTGCTGGGCGCGTCGTTCGGCCTGGTGCTGTGCGCGCCGGTGATGGCGGTGCTGGCGGTTTTAATCAAGCTGGAATCTCCCGGACCGGTGTTTTTTAGGCAGTGGCGCACCGGACAGGGCGGCCGGCCGTTTGTGATGTATAAGTTTCGCTCGATGACGGCCGACGCCGAGCAGCGCAGAGCGGCCCTTGCGACCCTCAACGAACAGGATGGGCCGGCATTCAAAATCAGGTTCGACCCGCGCGTGACCCGCCTGGGGCGCGGGCTACGTTCGACAAGCCTGGACGAACTGCCCCAGCTTTGGAACGTCCTGTGGGGCGACATGTCGCTGGTCGGTCCGCGCCCGTTGCCCTGCGACGAATCCGACGCTTGTGCCCGCTGGCAGCGACGCCGGCTGGACGTTCGGCCCGGGCTGACGTGCATCTGGCAGGTCCGCGGCCGGTCGCGCGTAAGTTTCGACGAGTGGATGCGGATGGACCTGCAATACGTCGCTTCACATTCGATCGGTCAGGATCTGAAACTTCTGGCGGCCACCGCCTGGGCCGTCCTACGGCGGACCGGAACATGACGCGAGGCGGGATGATAGGGTATACAAGAGCGCCGCACGAGAAACGCGGAGAAGAGCAACCGCAAGGAAGCTCTGACTCGTTGTTGCGGGGTGCGTCCCGCGGTGCGTCCGTACTGACCTCATCGTCTCGCTCCCGTCCCCTTTCGCCATCCTCCGTGTCTCCACCCTCCGTGTCGCGGCTCGGCCGGCCGCTGGCTGCCCTGATGGATCAAGCGGTCGTGAGCGGCACGAGCTTTCTGGCGACCGTGCTCGTGGGGCGTTTTGCCGGCGAGCAGCAGCTCGGCCTGTATTCGCTGGGCTTCACGTTGATCATTCTGGCGTGCGGCGTGCAGGAGTCGCTGGTAGTCATCCCCTACACGGTTTTCGCGCCGCGCGCCGCCGACGAGCGCCGCACGCGTTTCGCCGCCAGCACCCTGCTGCAAAGCGTCGTCGCCAGCCTGGCGATGAGCGTCTGTTTGGCGGTCGGCGGCCTGGCGCTGACCGCGCCCCGGCTTCCTCAGTTCGCGCCGGTCGTGACCGTGCTCCTGGCCGCGGTGCCGACGATCCTGTTGAGGGAGTTCGCCCGGCGTTTCGAGTTCGCCCAGATGAGGTTCGCCGCGTCTCTGGTGATCGACGGCGCGGTCGCGGCGGCCCAGTTGGCGCTGCTCGTTACTCTGGCGGTGTCGGGCAAGCTGTCGGCCGCGGCGGCGCTGGCGATACACGGGGGTTGCTGCTGCGTGGTGGGCCTGGCCTGGCTGTGGATCGGCCGCCGTCGTTTCTCGCTGGCGCGAGGCGAGATCGCCAGCGATTGGCGGCAAAGCTGGGGCTTGGGAAGCTGGCTGCTCGCGGGGCACGTCACGGGAATCACGCAAGCGTATGCCCTGCATTGGTGCCTGGCCTTTGTGCTGGGTGCGGCGGCGACGGGGGAATTCGCGGCGGCCGTCACCATCGTCTCGCTGGCCAATCCGCTCATTATTGGGGTTGGTAATCTGCTGATGCCCGTCACCGCCCACACATTTGCCCAGTCGGGCGCCGCCGGGGTGTGGCGTTTGGCCCTGCGGAGCACCTACTGGTTGGCCGCCGGCCTGGCGTGGTTCTCGCTCTCGGCTGCCTTCGCGGGGGACCAGGTGCTCGCGATCATCTATGGCCGGCAATTCGGCGGCCAGACGTCGACCGTGACCCTGTTGGCCCTGGCGATCTCGGTTGCCGCCCTGGGGCTCAGCGCCGAGCACGGTTTGAGAGCCAGCGATCGGCCAAGAGCCATCTTTGCGGCGAATTTTCTGGCGTTAGTCGTAACCTTGGGGCTGGCCGCCTGCCTCGTGCCCACGCACGGAAACCTGGGTGCGGCGACAAGCCTGTTGGCCGGCAACGTTGTCGGTTGCGTAATGCGGTGGTGGGCCTTTCGGTTCTGGATCCTCGATCGGCAGGAGCACGCTTGATGTCCATCGCCGAGATGATGGCGGCTGGCCGCGCGCTTTGCCGCCCTGCCGCGAAGTTGCCCGCGCACGTCGTGCTGCTGACCAACTTCATTCCTCCCTATCGGTTGCCGGTCTACAGCGAGCTTGCTGGCCGCGTCGAAAAGCTGACGATTCTCCTTTCGACGCCGATGGAGCCGAATCGGAGCTGGCAAGCGGAATGGGGCGCGCTCGATGTGCGGCTGCAACGCACGTGTACGGTGCGCAGGCGATGGCGGCACGCAGCCGGCTTCACCGACACGCTGCACATTCACGTGCCGGTCGACACCCTTGGCCAGCTAAAACGACTGCGGCCCGACGTCATCATCTCGGCGGAACTTGGCACGCGGTCGCTTTTGAGCACGATGTACGCGCGTCGGCGGCCAACGACACCGGTCGTCCTTTGGTTGACCCTTTCCGACCATACCGAACAGGGGCGCGGGCGCCTGCGGCACGCGCTGCGCCGCTGGTTGCTTGCCCGGGCCGACGCGGTTGTCGTCAACGGGGCAAGCGGCGCTCGCTACGTCGAGCGTTTTGGCTTCGACCCCAGGTCGATTTTCCGGGTCCCCTACACCGCGGTGCCCAACCTCTTTGAGCACCTTCCGGCCAGGCGGTCGAACGAAAACGCGCATCGGCTTCTGTGCGTCGGTCAATTGATCGAGCGCAAGGGATTGGGTCCGTTTATCGCGGCGTTGGCGCACTGGGCGTCGTCGCATCCGGAGCGCGACGTGACTTTCGATCTCGTCGGATCGGGGCCATTGCGGGAGAAACTTGGCTCGATGTGCGTCCCTCCCAACCTGTCGCTGCGTTTCCTGGGAGAAAGAAACTACGACGCGCTTGCCCAGGTCTATACAGAGGCCGGCATCTTTGCGTTCCCCACCTTGGCCGACGAGTGGGGCCTGGTCACCAATGAGGCCATGTCGGCCGGTTTGCCCGTTTTAGGAAGCGTCTACAGCCAGGCGGTCGAAGAGCTTTGCCGCGACGGCGACAACGGCTGGACGTTTCGCCCCGACTCCCAGGAAGACACGGTCGACGCCATCGACCGCGCGCTCTCCACCCCCTCCGAACGCCTTGATGCGATGCGTGCCCAAGCTCGGGCCGACGTGGCATACCTCACGCCGCGACATGCCGTGGACCGCCTGCTTGAGGCGGTGGAGCACGCTACGAACGTCGCAGGAGGATCGCTGCGATGACGGCCGCTTTCGATATCCTCTACGCCAGCACGATTTATCCGCCGGCGATCGGAGGGGCACAAGGCCATTTGCACCGCCTGGCCCGGCAGATCCAGAGCGCCGGCCATCAGGTGCGCGTGATTAGTCATTCGTCGCGTTATCGCCGCGACTGGGTGAGGCTGAGCACCATCTGCTGCGAGCCGCCGCGGGAGTACGTCTACGAGGACATTCCGGTCACACAGTTGTCTTATTCCAGGACAACCCGACTCAAGATGCTCCCCTGGGCGGCCTCGTACTACGCGTTCATCGGCGCGTCGGTGCGGCACCTGTCCCGGCTGATCGGCGAGGAAATCGAGCGCCTTCAGCCGTCCCCTTCGGTCGTCCACCTGACCCGGATCGGTCGCGAGTTTCTGGCGAGAGCGGCCCTCGACTTCGCGCGGCGTCGCGACGTGCCGTTCGTGATCACGCCTAACCACCACCCGCGCTGGCGGGGGTTTCTGTACCGCGAGTACGACAAAATCTATCGCGAGGCGGACGCCGTGGTCGTGCTCACCGACGCAGAACGCGACCTCATGATTCACGAGAAGGGGGTGAGGGACGACCGAATCCACGTGACGGGTATCGGCCCGGTGCTGGCGGAGCATTTTTCGGCCGACGATTTTCGTCGCCGCTACTCTCTGCGAGGTCCCATCATCCTCTTCCTGGGCCAGCAGTTGCCTTACAAGGGGATCCGCCCGGTGGTGGAAGCCGCGCCACTCGTCTGGCGGCGACATCCCGACGCGCAGTTCGTTTTCATCGGCCCCGAAACCCCGTTTTCGCGGCGGATTTTTGCTTCGGTCCGCGACCCACGGATCGTCAATCTGGGCAGCGTCGACCTGGAGACCAAGACGTCGGCGCTCGCGGCCTGCGAGTTCCTTTGCCTCCCCTCGACGCAGGAAAGCTTCGGGGGCGTTTATGTCGAGGCCTGGTCACATCAGAAGGCCGTCATTGGCGGGCGGACGGCCCAGATCGCCAGCGTGGTCGACGAGGGCAAGAACGGCTTGCTGGCGCGCCCGGACAAGAACGAGTTGGCCGCCGCCATGACGTGGCTGCTCGACGCGCCCGATGCCTGCCGGGCGATGGGACGCGAGGGGTGGCTGAAGACGCAGCAAAACTATTCCTGGGAGCGGCTGGCGACCAAGACGCTGGACGTGTACCGCGCGGCGGGAGCCCTGCCGCGCACGATCGACGTCCCGGCTGCCCACCTAAACGCCGCCGACCTGGTCGCCGTGCCGGCCAGCGAGCAGGGAGGCGCCTGATGGCCGTCGCCGATCGCGAAATGACCACCCTTGAGTCGCCCGTTTTGGCCTGGCCCGCCAAGCTCGATCTATTCGGCCTGGGGATCAGTCCGACGACGTACGATCACGCGGTGAGGCTGATTGTTTCCGCCGCCGAAAAGGGCACGAGCGCTATCGTGGCTTGCCAGGCCGTGCATGCGGTGGTGACGGCCTGCGGCGACGCGACGCTAAAAGAACGAGTCAACTCGTTCGAACTGGTGACGCCCGACGGGCAGCCGGTTCGCTGGGCCTTAAACTGGCTGCACCGCGCTGGGCTGGCGGATCGCGTGTATGGGCCCGAGCTGATGCTCCGCCTGTGCCGCGAAGCCGGCCGACGCGGCGTAACCATCTATCTCTACGGCGGAACTCCCAGCGTGCTGGATTTGCTCAGGCAGCGGCTGCTGGCCCTTTGCCCCGATCTCTGCATCGCGGGTTTCGAAGCGCCCCCCTTTCGGCCGCTCACGGCGGAGGAGGATGCGGGCGTCATCGAGCGCATCAACAACAGCGGAGCGGGCGTCGTCTTCATCGGACTAGGCTGTCCGAAGCAAGACCATTTTGCCTACGAGCACCGTGCTTCGCTGCGCGCGGTGCAGGTCTGCGTCGGCGCGGCCTTCGACTTTCACGCGGGGGTCAAGCCGATGGCGCCGGCCTGGATGCAGCGGCGCGGGTTGGAATGGTTGTTTCGTCTCTCGTGCGAGCCTCGCCGGCTGGCTGGGCGGTACCTGAAAACAAATAGTCTCTTCCTGTTCAAATTGGCGGCGGCAACGGGGCGAAAATGGATCCGCGCATGACCCACGCCGGTGGCACTCTTCCTTGATTTTGGCGCCCATCATGACCAGTCCCAAAGTCAGCATCGGCCTGCCGGTTTACAACGGCGAGAACTATCTTTCCCAGGCGATCGAGAGCCTGCTTGGGCAGACGTTCTCCGACCTTGAGTTGATCATCTCTGACAACGCCTCGACGGACGGCACCGAGACGATCGCACGCGAGTATGCGGCCCGCGACGGCCGAGTCCGATACGTTCGCCAGCCGGTTAACCGCGGCGCCGGCTGGAATTTCAGCGAGACCTTCCGGCTGGCTCGCGGCGAATACTTCAAATGGGCAGCGCACGACGATCTCTGCGCGCCGAGCTTCGTTGAGCGCTGCGTCGAACGGCTCGATCTCGATCGCGAACTGGTCCTCTGTTTCTCGCGTGCGGGGGTTATCGACCAGGCGGGGAGCGACGTCGAGGAAGAACTGACTGACGATCCAAACCGCTGCAATTTTCAAGGCGTGTCGGCAGCCGGCGAGGCGGCGCGGATCAAGTTGTGCGGGTCGGCCAGGCCGCACGATCGCTACCTAGGGGTGTTGCTCTACTCACAGCGCTGCTACGAAGTGTTCGGCGTGGTGCGCGGTTCGGCCATGCGCCGCACCGGTTTGCACCGCCCGTACAACGGCGGAGAGAAAGTCTTTCTCGCCGAGCTGAGCCTGCTGGGGCGGTTTGCCGAAATCGACGAGACGCTGTTTTATTCGCGCTGGCACGACGAGCGGTTTTCGTCGAATCCGTCGGCCGTCGCTCAGGCCGTGCACATGAACCCCGCGGCACCCAGGCGCTTCGCCTGGCCACGGCAAGTCCGGTCAAGCTGGGGCTACCTGTCGGTCGTCGGCAGCACACCGCTGGCGTTGGCCGAGCGTTGCCTGTGCATGGCGATGTTCGGTCGATACCTGCTGCAGGTGGGAAAGTGGGGACGAGCTTTGCGTGAGGCCGCCACCGGCAGCGCCACGACGGTTCGTCTGCCCGGAGCGAGGAGCGCCGCGAACAAACGAAAAATCGTAAACGGGCACTTGCTCACGACAGAGGCTTGACGCATTCCCGACGCCTCTTTTTGTACATGAAATCGGGTTCCAAGATTCTGATCAGCGGGGGATCGGGCGGCATCGGCAGCGCGATCGCGCTGGCATGCGCCGCGAGGGGTGGCTGGCCGATCGTCGGCTATGTCAGTCATCAAGAACGCGCAAGCGACGTCGTGCGCCGCTGCGGACGGGGGGCGATCTGTCGGATCGACGTTCGAGACCGCTCGCTCGACGCGCCGCCGGCGGAGGCGGTGGTACATTGCGCCGCCGCCTACTCGCCCGCGCGCTCGCTGCTGGGTTCGACCGACGAAATGCTTGCCGAGTTGCTCGACGTGAACCTGTCGGGACCGCTGAGGCTCACGCGCGCTGCGGCCAGGTCGGGCGAGTTGAAGCGGGTCGTGTTTGTCCTCTCGTCCGCTTCCTTTTGCCGCGGAACGGGGCCATACGCGCTGGCGAAGGCCGCGGAGCTGGCGCTCTGTCGCCTGCTCGCCAACGAACTGGCACCTCGCGGGGTGCGGGTTGACGCGATTGTGCCGGGCTGGACGGCGACCGACATGGCGCAGCAAGCCGCCGCCGCCCTGGGGCGCGGGCTGGACGAAATTGCCAAAGACCATCCGCAGGGAAGGATCCTCGATCCCGAAGAAGTGGGCCGATTGTGCGCATTTCTGTTGTTCGAGCGGGCGGACGAGCCGCCTGGCAACCTGGTTGTCTGGGACCTGCGCGACGGAACCGAACCGGCATGGCACCCGCTTGACGACAGCAGCTTGGCAGCGCGAAACGGGGAATTAGACTCGGTTCATAGGCTCTAGGGGGAGACAATGCGCGTACTCGTTACAGGTTCTCACGGTTATATCGGCAGCGTTCTGGTACCGATGCTGCTCGACGAAGGGCACCTGGTGCAGGGACTCGACAGCGACTGGTTCGAGCCCTGCACCCTCTTCTCGGCCGAAAATGCGGCTCGGTCGGTGAGGGTTGACCTGCGCGACGTGCGGGCGAGCGATCTGGAAGGTTTTGACGCGGTCGTCCATCTGGCGGCCCTCTCCAACGATCCGCTCGCGAATCTCGATCCGGCTCTCACCTACCAAATCAACCACCTGGCGGCGGTTCGCCTGGCAAAGCTCGCGCGGCAGGTGGGGGTGGCACGTTTCTTGGTATCGTCCTCGTGCAGCATGTACGGGTCGGCGGGAGCAGCGCTGTTGACGGAAGAAGCCGAGTTGCAGCCGGTCACGCCGTATGGACATTCCAAAGTGCTGGCCGACCGCGAGATCGCGCTTTTGGCCAACGACGATTTCAGCCCCATCTTTCTGCGCAACGCCACGGCCTACGGCGTCTCGCCTCGTTTGCGCCTCGACCTGGTGCTCAACGACTTTGTGGCCGCGGCCTGCACCAGCGGACGCATCCTGATCCGTAGCGACGGCACGCCCTGGCGGCCGGTGGTGCACGTGGAAGACATTTGCCGCGCATTTATCGCCGCGCTTAGCGCTCCGCGCGAGGCGGTCCACAACGAGGCGTTCAATGTGGGGAGCAGCGACGAAAACTACCAGGTCGGCGAACTGGCCGAGATTGTGGCCGAGGTTGTTTCCGGCAGCCGGGTTGAATACGTCCCCGGCGGCGGGCCTGACAAACGTTGCTACCGCGTCGATTGCAGCAAGATAAGCCGCCTGCTGCCGGAGTATCGGCCGCGCTGGAACGTGCATCGCGGCGTCGCGCAGCTTGCCGACACCTATCGGCGGCAAGGGCTGACCGCGGCTGAGATCGAATCGGGGAAATATGTGAGGTTGGCGCGGCTGCGCGAGTTGCTCGACGGGCGACGGCTCGGCGACGACTTGCGCTGGCGGGCGGCGGAAAACGCCAGCGCGGCGGGGGAAGCAGCGGTCGGCGGTGCCGAAAGGGTATCTCTCCCCTCTTGACGGCCTCGGCTGTAAATGCGGTTTTCAAAAACCACCGTCGCAGGAGTATGGCTCATCGACATCGAGCCCATCGTCGATGAACGGGGCTTCTTCGCGCGTGCCTGGTGCCGGCATGAATTCGAGCAGCACGGCTGCGGCGAGCCGTTCGTGCAGGCCAGCGTGGCCGTGTCGAGGCGGCAGGGTACCTTGCGGGGGCTCCACTACCAGCTTCCGCCCCACCAGGAAGCCAAGCTGGTGCGCGCGACGCGCGGGGCAGCCTACGTCGTGGCGCTCGACCTTCGCCACGATTCGCCAGGCTATGGCCGCTGGTGCGCGGCCGAACTCACCGCCGAGAATCGGCGGATGATCTACGTGCCTCCCGGATGCGCGCAAGGGTATCAGACGCTGGCGGACGACAGCGAACTGCTTTACCAGATGTCGGCCTTCTACGCGCCCGACGCCGCCCGCGGCGTGCGCTACGACGACCCGGCGTTTGCGATCCGCTGGCCCTTGGACGTGGCCGTCATTTCCGCAAAAGACCGGAGCTGGCCCGACTATGTCTCTTGAGCGTGTCGGCGAAGGGATGCACGCGCTGATCTCGCGGCTGTATCCGATCTGTCGCAGCATCACGGGGCCGGGCGTGCGCGAAACCCTGGCGATCGTGCGCGAAGAGATTCCGCTGGCGATTCATGAAGTTCCCTCCGGCACACGCGCCTTCGATTGGACGGTGCCTCAGGAGTGGCGGATTCGCGACGCCTACATCGAAGACGCGGCGGGCAGCCGGGTGGTCGATTTCCGCCGCTGCAACCTGCACGTCGTCAATTACAGCCGGCCGACACGGGCTCGCCTTACGTGGTCTCAGCTCGATCAGCGCCTGCACAGCCTGCCCGACCGACCGGACCTTATACCTTACCGCACATCCTACTACGCGGAGTCGTGGGGGTTCTGCCTTGCGCACCACCAGCGGCAGGCGCTCGCCGCGCGCGGCGACGGCGCCGAGTACGAGGTGGTGATCGACGCGGAGCTGAGCGACGGTTTTCTGACCTACGGCGAATTGCTGCTGGCCGGCGAGTCGAGCGACGAAGTGCTCTTCTCTTGCCACGTCTGCCATCCCTCCCTGGCGAACGACAACCTGTCGGGCGTCGCCGTGGCGACCCAGCTCGCCAGGCGTTTAGCCGATCGCCCGAGGCGATATTCTTACCGTTTTCTCTTTCTGCCGGCGACCATCGGGGCGCTCGTATGGCTGAGCCAACACCCGGCGTCGCTACCTCGCATCAAGCACGGACTGGTGCTGACGCTGCTCGGGGACGGCGGACCGCTTACCTACAAGCGCAGTCGCCGCGGCGACGCCGAAATCGACCGCATCGCCGCTCATGTGCTCACCCGGTCGAATATGTCGCAACGGCTGCTCGATTTCGAGCCCTTCGGTTACGACGAGCGGCAGTATTGCTCGCCCGGATTCAACCTGCCGATCGGCTGCCTGATGCGCTCGCTTCCGGGCGAATACCCAGAATATCACTCCTCGGCCGACAACTTGGAACTCGTGCGACCCGAACACCTGGCCGACTCCTGGCAGACGTGCGCCGCGATCGTCGACGTCTTGGAGCGCAATCGAACATACGTTTCGCTCAATCCCCAAGGAGAGCCGCAACTCGGCCGTCGCGGCCTCTATGGAACGCTCGGCGGGAAGGCCGGCCGCGCGGAGTTGGAGGCAGCCCTCCTCTGGGTGTTAAACCAGGCCGACGGTCGCCATTCGCTGCTGGATATTGCCGAGCGAAGCGGGCTTTCGTTCGACCTGATCGCCAAAGGGGCCGACATGCTCGTAGAAAAGGACTTGATTCGGGAGCAACCGCAGGCGAGTTAGCGATCTCGTCCTCCGTGCGACTTCCTTCACTCGGTTTCGACCATAAGCCCAAACAAACCATGCAACTTACCGCAGAACCGGTCTCCTCTCGCAGCGACGAACTTGTGCCAGCCCGGCATCGTTGCCGTTTCTGCCGCGAGCCGTTGGCCGATGTCTTTGTCGACCTGGGCATGTCGCCCTTGTGCGAAAGCTATCTTCCTGCCAGGCAGCTCGATCAACCGGAAACGTTCTATCCGCTCTGCGTGTATGTGTGCCGAGGCTGTTTGCTGGTGCAGCTACCGCAGTACGTGAGCGCCGCCGAAATCTTCAGCGAATATGCCTACTTTTCCTCCTATTCCGACTCGTGGCTGCGGCACGCCCGGCGTTATGTCGACGAGATGGTCGACCGCTACCGGCTCGGCCCATCGAGCCAGGTAGTGGAGATCGCGAGCAACGATGGGTATCTGCTGCAGTACTTCGTCGAGCGGAAGATTCCCAGTTTAGGCATCGAGCCGGCCGCGAACGTGGCGCAGGCGGCGATGGCCCGTGGCGTGCCGACGGTCGTAAAATTCTTTGGCCGACAGACTGCGGAGGAACTCGTCGAGCAGCGCGTTCGCGCCGATCATCTCGTGGCCAACAACGTGTTGGCGCACGTGCCCGATCTCAACGACTTTGTGGCGGGAGTCGGGGTGCTGCTCGCCCCGCGTGGCGTGGCGACGTTCGAGTTTCCGCACCTGCTTCGGTTGATCGAAGGAAACCAGTTCGACACGATCTACCACGAGCATTTTTCCTATCTGTCGTTTCAGACCGCCGAGCGGGTGTTTGCGGCCCACGGCCTGGTCGTCTTCGACGTCGAAGAACTACCCACGCACGGCGGGTCGCTACGGGTCTTCGTCCGCCATGCCGACCACGAGGAAATGCCGACGTGCACGCGGGTTGCCGACCTGCGTCGCCTGGAGGTCGAGGCCGGCTTGCACCGCCTGGAAGGGCACCGTGCGTTCGCGACCCAGGTCATCCAGACCCGGCACGTGCTGCTGGAACTGCTTATCGAGCTACGACGCCAGGGTAGGTCGGTCGCCGGTTACGGCGCGCCGGGAAAGGGAAACACCCTTTTGAACTACTGCGGCATCCGGGCCGACCTGATCGAATACACGGTCGACCGAAATCCCTATAAGCACGGCAAGTTCTTGCCGGGTACGCACATACCCGTCTATTCGCCGGACCGGATTGCCCAGACCAAACCCGACTATGTGCTCATTCTGCCCTGGAATCTCAGGGATGAAATCGTGGGCCAACTGTCACACGTTCGCGATTGGGGAGGGAATTTTATCGTGCCGATCCCCCGTCCAACTATCCTGGAATGAATGAGGGGTGCGGCATTAAGCCGAGCGGCCAACACGATCGACCGCGCCGCCGATATGCGGCGAACCGCTCCCCGCGGCTAATCCAAGTCACCACCGCAACCAAAACACGTCCCAGGTAAACCTATGAAAGTCGTGCTCTTCTGCGGTGGACTCGGCATGCGGTTGCGGGAATACTCCGAAGCGATTCCCAAGCCGATGGTTCCCATCGGCTACCGGCCCATCCTCTGGCACGTGATGAAGTACTACGCTCATTTCGGCCATAAGGATTTCATCCTCTGCCTGGGCTGGAAGGCCGACGTCATCAAGAACTATTTCCTCATGTACGACGAATGCCTGTCGAACGACTTTGTGCTCTCGTCGGGAGGAAAGAGCGTGAACTTGCTCAACAGCGATATCGACGACTGGCGGATTACCTTTTGCGACACGGGGACGACGACGTCCATCGGCCAGCGGCTGCTGGCGGTTGAACGGCACCTCGCGGGCGAAGAGACCTTCTTGGCCAACTACACCGACGGCTTGACGGATTTTCCCTTGCCGGATCTGATCGACTTTTTCCACGAGCGCCGGGCATCAGCGGCCTTTCTCAGTGTGCGGCCCAACCATAGCTTCCACACGGTCAACGTCGACGAAGACGGTCTGGTCGAGCAAATCGAGGCCATTGGTTCGGCCGACATCTGGATGAACGGCGGGTATTTTGTTTTCGGTCACGAGATCTTCGACCACTTGCGCGGAGGGCAAGACCTGGTCGAAGAACCCTTTCGTGCTTTGATGACCCAGCGCCGCCTGCACTCGCTGAAGTACGAGGGTTTTTGGAGTTGCATGGATACCTACAAGGAAAAGGCCCACCTCGACGAGCTCTACGCCAACGGCAACGCCCCCTGGGAGGTTTGGAAGCCGTCCGCCGACGAAGCCCCGGCGGTCGATCTTCACGCAACCACGCGGCGTTTTCCCCTGCGGTCGCCGAAGTAGCCATGCTCTCCGTTTCCTTCGACAACGCCCGCACGATCCTCTGCCTGGGAGCGCATGCCGACGATATCGAGATCGGCTGCGGCGGCGCCCTCGCAGAACTGCTTTGGACGCGGCCCCGGACAATCGACGTCGAATGGGTGGTTTTCAGCGCCGCAGACGACCGGCGCCGGGAGGCTCTGCGCAGCGCCGACCTATTTCTGGCGGACGCCCGCACGAAGAACGTCACAATTCACGATTTTCGCGACGCCTGCTTCCCCTTCGACGGGGCCGAGATCAAGACGCGCTTTCAGCAACTCCGGGAGCGACTTTCACCCGACCTGATCTTCACGCACCGCCGCGAAGACCTGCACCAGGATCACCGCCTGCTGGCGGAACTCACCTGGTGCGCTTTTCGCGACCATCTGATCCTGGAGTACGAAATCCCCAAGTACGAGGGCGATCTGGGACACCCCAACGTTTTTTTGCCCGTGAACGAGCTCGTCTGCCGCCGCAAGGTGGAAACGTTGCTGGAGGTTTTTGCCACGCAACGGTCGAAGCCCTGGTTCACGCCCGACACATTCTGGGCGCTGATGAGACTACGCGGCCTGGAGTGCAACTCGCCCACGCGGTTCGCCGAGGCGTTCACTTGCCGCAAGCTGGTCGTTGCGGCCGGCGCCTAGTAGCGACGTGGCAGCGCCGGGTTCGTGTTCACCGTTTGCGTTGCCGGGGGGGCCGAGGTGAACGAGGGAGGATTGAGTGCCGTCTGCAGCGAACTGATGCGGGCGGCAACGTCGGGCTGGTTGGGGTTGTTCCACAGCGACCGCTGGTAGACGGCCAGCGCTTGCCCCGGATTCCCCGACCGCTCGCGCAGGTTCGCCAGCGCGGCCAGGGCTTTGGCGTTGTGCGGATCGCTCTGCAGGGCGTCGAGCAGGTGCTCCTTGGCCACGTCGTAGCGGCCGAACTCCTCAGAAAGCCGGGCCAGTTCGATCTTGGGCGTGGGAGACGAGGAGTAATTCTTGCTCCAGCCTTCCAAAAGCCGGAACGCCTCGTCGCTTCGCTGTTCTTGCGCCAGCAGCACGGCCAGCCCGCGATAGCAGTCGCGGTGGTTGTCGTTCTTGTCCAGGCAGAGGTTGTATTGTTCTTCGGCCTGCTTCAGTTCGTTCTCGTTCCGCGAGACGAGCCCCATCTTGTGGTAGGTGGCCGCCAGGTTGTAATAGCCGTCGGCGTTGTTGGGGTCGTTGGCGATGGCCCTCTCGAAGCTCTGCAGCGCCTCCTGGTAGCGGCCTTGCTGATAGAGGCTCACTCCCTGGGCGTTCTGACCGTGGGCCGCGACGCTGCACCCGCACAGTCCGACGCTCGCCAGGGCCACGAGCCACCAAACCGGCGGCCGAGGGACGCAAAGACGTGCGGCGGTAGGAAGTTTATCGAGCACGAGCAGGTGCGCTTGCCCGCCATCGGTTCCGCATCGAGAAGACAACCGAAGTGGGCGATTTGGCGCGTCGGACAGGGGTCAAAAAAGCGGCCGGAGGATAGCCTCGGCGGGCGATCGTCACAAGGCCAGTTGGGGGCCTTGAGGAGCGATAAAATGGTCCGAAAAGTGCTCGAAGGCCAGGTCTATCACCTTTGTGACATGGTCCCGCCGTCTGGTAGAATTGTTGTATGTCCGTTACCACCAAGTCGCAGGCACGCTCGGCGGTTTTCAACCTGCCCAATCAGCTCACCATCGCTCGGCTCGTGCTGGCGCTGGTTCTCTTCGGGCTGATCACCTGGCAATACTGGCTGACGAGCCTGGTCGTGTTCGTCGTCGCCGCGGCAACCGACTGGCTCGACGGCTACTTTGCCCGGAAATATGGGCTCGTGACCGTGCTGGGGCGCATCCTCGACCCGTTTGTCGACAAAATCATCATCTGCGGAGCGTTCATCTGCCTCGTTGCCGATCCACGATCGGGAGTCGCGGGGTGGATGGCCGTCGTCGTCGTGGGGCGCGAATTGCTGGTCACGGCCCTGCGCAGCTTTCTGGAACAGCAGGGGGCCGACTTCTCGGCGGTCATGTCGGGCAAGCTGAAGATGGTGGTGCAGTGCGCCGCGGTGGGCGTGAGCCTCTTCTATCTCTCTTACCCGGAAGGGAGCGAGCCGGCGTGGATTCAGTATCTGCTTCCGGCGGCCGTCTGGAGCGCGCTGGCGTTGACGGTTTACTCGGGCGCCGAATACGTCCGCCGTGCGATGCAGTTGATGGGCTAGCGCCGGGCGCCGGGCCGCTTCTTGACCGGCGCGCGGCGATCCTTCTTGGGCTCCTCGGTCATCCGCCGCGGATTGTCGGCCTTGCCCAGCAGCTCGAACAGAAAACGGCTGGGGGTGGTCGGCCGGCTCTTGCCCCATTTGTTGCGGTTTAAGGCGAGCGTCATCGTGAGGCGGTCCTGGGCCCGCGTCACTCCCACGTAGCACAGCCGCCGCTCTTCGTCGATGGCCAATCCCTCGGCGTCGATCGAGCGGTGGTGGGGCAAGATCCCCTCTTCCATTCCCACCAGGTAGACCTGGGGGAACTCCAGACCCTTCGCGCTATGCAGCGTCATCAGCACCACGGCGTTTTTGGCAAGCTGCGACTCCTTATCTTGCTGGTCGTCGCGGCCGACGAGGGCCACGTCGTCCAGAAATCCCGCCAGCGTCGGCTCCTCGGCCCGTTGCTGATAGGCGCCCAGCGAGTTGACGACCTCTTCCACCGTGTTCCAGCGCGCTAGCTGCTCGGCCGGCTCCTTGTACTGGCGGTTGATCTCCGCTTGGTATCCGATCGTGTGCACGAGGCTGGCCGCCACGTCGACGGGCGACTCGCGCTGCAGCCGCCGCTGAAACTGCTCGACCAGGGAGCGGAACTGGCCGACCGCCTTCACCGCGGGCTCCGGAAGCCCTTCGATCGTGCCGGCCTCGGGCAGGATTTCCCATATCGGGCGGCCCTGCGAAACGGCCCGCGCGAGCAGCACTTCCACGGCACGTTGGCCGATGCCGCGCGCCGGCGTATTGATGATCCGCAACAGCGACACCTCGTCGCGCGGGTGCACGAGAATCCGCAAATAGGCCAGGATGTCGCGCACTTCCTTTCGGTCGTAGAACGACATGCCGCCGATCAGCGTATAGGGGAGCTTCGCGCGCCTCAGTTCCTGCTCGAAGGCCCGCGGCTGCTCGTTGGTGCGAAACAGGATCGCAAAATTGCGTGGCTCGGCGATGCGGCGAAAAATCTGCGAGCGGATCTCTTCCACCACCTGATTCGCTTCGGTCGTTTCGTCCGGATATTGCAGGATGCGAGGAGCTTCTCCTTCTTCCCGGAAGGCGCGCAGCACCTTGTCGTGCCGCTGTTGGTTGAAGGCGATCAGCCGGTTGGCCATCGCCAGGATGGCGCCGATAGAACGGTAATTCTCCTCCAGCCGCACAACCTTCGCTTCGGGCCAGTCGCGCTTGAATCGCAGGATGTGGGCCACCTCCGCGCCGCGCCAGCCGTAGATCGACTGGTCGTCGTCTCCCACCACGCACAGGTTGCGGTGCGGCAGGGCGAGCGCTTTGACGATCCGATACTGGGCGCCGTTGGTGTCCTGATACTCGTCGATCAGCAGGTGATCGAAACGGCCGGCCTCGGCGGAGAGCACGTCGGCGTGCGTGGTGAACAGCTCTTCGGTGCAGAGCAGAAGGTCGTCGAAGTCGACCGCTCCGGCGGCCTTAAGGGCCCGCTGGTATCGGCGGTAGGCCATCGCCGCCAGATGTTCTTTGTCGCTGGCGGCCGCGGCCGCGGCTTCGGGGGGACGAATGGCGGCCGTCTTCCAGCGGCTGATGATGTTGACCAGATCGCCGGGCCGCAGGAGGGCCCCGTCCACGCGGATATCGCGCAGGGCCGCCCGCGCCACGCTTTCCTGGTCGCCCCGGTCATAGATGGCGAACTGCGCCGGATAACCCAGCCGCGTGATGTGCCGCTTCAGCACCCGCACGCAGAGCGAATGAAACGTCGAAATCTCCGGCCGTTTCTCACCTTTACGCCGTTTGCCGAGCAGGCCGGCCGCCCGCTCCTGCATTTCGCCGGCCGCTTTGTTGGTGAACGTGACGGCCAGGATCCGATCCGGCGCAACGCGATGTTTGATCAGTTCGGCGATGCGGAACGTGACCACGCGCGTTTTGCCGGTCCCCGCGCCCGCCAGCACCAGCAGCGGCCCGCTGAGCGTAGAAACGGCTTCTTTTTGCGCGGGGTTCAGTCCATTCATGCGAGCCAAGGATGGTAGCGGTTGCCAGGCCGATTGGCAATCAGCCCAACTTTGCGGCCGCCCAGATGCAGGGTGGGACGAGCGCAGCGAGTCCCAGCGACACATCGAAGTAGGCACACGCCGTGTGCCGTTAAGCTTTGGGCGCGTTGACTATCAACTGGTGCCCGGCGACGGCACGGCGGAGCGTGCCTGCTACTATGGTTGGACTCGCATCGCTCCGGCCGGAGCCTACGATTTCAGGTTGTCCGTACCCCGTTCCACTTGCGGAGCAAGCGGCTACGGAGCCCTACGCCAAGATGTCTCTTACTACCTTTCCGGCGACGTCGGTGAGGCGGAAGTCGCGCCCCTGGTAGCGATAGATCAGCCGCTCGTGGTCGATGCCCAAGAGATGCAGCATCGTGGCGTGCAGGTCGTGGACGTGGACCACGTTTTCGACGGCGTTGTAGCCCAGTTCGTCGGTCGCGCCGTAGCTGATTCCCGGCTTGATCCCCCCGCCGGCCAGCCAGATCGAAAAACCCTTCATGTGGTGGTCGCGCCCGTCGCCTTGCGCCATGGGGGTGCGTCCGAACTCGCCTCCCCAAAGCACCAGCGTGTCGTCGAGCATGCCACGGTTCTTCAGGTCGCGAATCAAGGCCGCCGACGCCTGGTCGACCTCTTTGGCCGTGATCTCCATTCCCCGCTTGATTCCCCCGTGATGGTCCCAGCCGCGATGATAGAGCTGAATGAACCGCACGCCCCGCTCGGCCAGCCGCCGCGCGAGCAGGCAGTTGGCCGCGAAGGAACCGTCGCCTCCCGGCGTGCCGTACAGATCGAGCACGCTCTGCGGCTCGTCGGAGACGTCGATCAACTCCGGCACGCTGGCCTGCATTTTGAACGCCATCTCGTACTGGGCGATGCGCGTGGCGATCTCGGGATCGTCCACCTCGCGCTGGTGCAGCCGGTTGAGCTGGTTGGCCGACTCAACCACGTCGAGCTGTCGCTCTCGGCTTACCCCCTTGGGATTGCCGACGTAGAGCACCGCGTCCCCTTTGGAGCGAAACTCGACGCCCTGGAACCGGCTAGGCAAGAAACCACTGTGCCACTGCCGGGCGGCGATCGGCTGCGCTTGCCCACCCGTGCCGACGGAGGTAAGCACGACGAAGCCGGGAAGGTTGTCGCTTTCGCTGCCGAGCCCATACAAGAGCCAGGAGCCCATGGACGGCCGGCCCGAGATGGTCGTGCCGGTGTTCATAAAGGTGTGGGCCGGATCGTGGTTGATCGCCTCCGTTCGCATCGAGCGGACGATGCACAGCTCGTCGGCGACGCTGCCGACGTGAGGAAAGAGCTCGCAGAGCTCCTGACCCGACGCGCCGAATTTTTTGAAGGCGAACTGCGGGGCGAAGCAGTTGAGCTTCGCACCCTGGAGCTGCGCGATCGGCTGGCCCTTGGTGTACGACTCGGGCATCGGCTGGCCGTGCAACTCGGCCAGCTTCGGTTTGTAATCCAGGGTCTCCAAATGCGTCGGACCGCCGGCCATGCAGAGGAAGATCACCCGCTTGGCCTTAGGCGCGAAGTGGAGCGGATTGACGACGCCAAGGCTCGCCGGGGCGCTCGACGCCGAGGCCGGGCGCGGCTTCAGAAAGTTCGCCAGGACGGCCGAAGCGATGCCGGTCGTCGTGCGATTGAGGAACGTTCGGCGGCTGGCGAGTTGGAGCAAGGAGGCGGCGAACTGCATCGATTGTGTTCCTGGCACGGTTGGGCGGGCGTATCGGGGGATGGCCCTGGGCCGTCCCGTAAAAAAACCAACTTCAACGCGACTGGACGGGCTAGGAAGCCCATCCTCCCATCAATCTCTTGTTATGGTTTCGTGGAGGTTCAAGATCACGCGGCTGACCGCCGTCCAGGCCGCGAGGTCGACCGGGTCGGCTCCCTCAACCGGTTTCAACTCGCCGTTTTGGGTCAGCTCGTTGGCCGCGGCCGGCTGGGCGGAGTAAGCCTGCCGGTTCTTGTCGTAAAGCTGTAGGAGCGCCGCGGTTTCTTCGGGCGTAGGATCTCGCGAGAGCGCTGCCCGCCAGGCGAAGCCGATTCGCCGCGCCGGCTCGCCGGAGCCTTCTCGCAGAATCCTGGCGGCCAGGCCGCGCGCGGCCTCGACATACGTCGGATCGTTCAACAGCACGAGCGCCTGCAGAGGAGTATTGGAACGCGGCCGTTCGGCCGTACACTCCTCGCGCGTCGGCGCGTTGAAGGCGAGCAGGCTGGGGTGGAGGAAGGTGCGCTGCCACCAGGTGTACAAGCCGCGGCGATATTGGCTCTCGCCGTGGTCGTGACCCCATTCGCGCACCGGGAAATTCAAGTGCGCCCAGTAGCCGGCGGGTTGGTATGGCTTGACGCTTGGACCACCGATTTTGTCGGAGAGCAGGCCGCCGATGGCCAGGGCGTTGTCGCGCACCATCTCCGCGTCGAGCCGAAAACGGTTCTGACGGGCCAGCCACTGGTTGGCCGGGTCCTTTTGACGGGCCTCCGGCGACGCAATCGACGACTGGCGGTAGGTGTTGGACGTGACCATCAATCGCATCATGTGCTTCACGTCCCAGCCGCTCTCGACGAACTCGACGGCCAGCCAATCGAGCAGCAGCGGGTGCGTCGGCCAGGCGCCCTGCGTGCCCAGGTCGTCGAGCGTCTTGACGATGCCCTGACCGAAACAGAGCTTCCAGAGCCGATTGACGAAGACGCGCGCCACCAGAGGGTTGTGGGGCGACGTCATCCACGTCGCCAGATCGACGCGCGAGGGCCGGCGGTCGGGCAGGCTCAGCGGCAGGAGAAACTCCGGCACGCCGGGCGCCATGACCTCGCCCGAGTCGTCGAGCCAGTTTCCGCGCGGCAGAATGCGCACCGTCCGTGGCTCGACCGCCATCGAGACGAGGGTGGTCGGAGCGGACTGCACGATTTCGTTCTTTTGCTTTTCGAGCGTCGCCAGCCGGCCGCGTATCGGCTGCAGCAGCGGAGCGATCGTGCGGTAGTAGGACGCGATCTTTCGCTTTTGATCGTCGCCGCGGGCGGCCGGCTCGATCGCCAGGAGGTCCGCGATCTCCTTCGGCAAGGCGTCGACCCCTTCCGCCCGCACCGGCCTGGGGGACGTGCTGGCCGAAAGGCGCAGACGGCCGATCGTGTGAGCCGTGCCGTAATTCTGGTGCAGCTTGATCGTGAGCGTGGCCGGACTTCCATCCCCAAGGTCGGCGGCCGTTTCGAGCACTAGGTGATTGGCCTTGCCCGTTTGCGGCAGGATGGCCCAACCGCTGCTTGCGTTGCCGTCGACCGCCGCCGCGGCCGGCCAGTCGTTTTGCGAGTGCGAGGCGGAAGCGGCCGACCACTTCACCGCCGCGTCGTTGAAGGTGGCCTCCAACTCGTGGAGGACAAAATTCCCGTTGCCGGCCCGGCCAGGCCCACGAGCTGGCAGGGAATCGTCGGGAAGAACTTCCAGCCTCAAGGCGGTGATTCCCTTCAGCGACACGGGGACGGTCAGAGCGTAAACATCTTTATCGGGGCTCGCGCCGCCCACGAGCATCGAACCGTCTTCTTGGAGTGAGAACGTCGCTCCGCCTGCTGACATCATGGTGTTAGGAACCAGCGGGGTCCATTCCGTCTTACGTTCGCGGGTGTCGCGCTCCCACTGGGTCTGGGCATCTGCAAGCTCGGGACGCTCCCGATCGAGTTCGGCGCGAACCGCCCCGATTTCATCGTCCAGCCGCTTGATTTGCTCCTCTTGTTGGGGCGTCGGCAGCGGCGTCTGGTCCTGCCGGCCCACGGCCTTCTCGTTCACGTCGGCGAAGAAGGCGGCGAAGCGGTAGAAGTCGCGCGTGGTGTACGGGTCGAATTTGTGATCGTGGCACTCCGAGCAGCCCATCGTGGCGCCGAGCCAGGCCGCAGCCGTGTTGCGAACCCGGTCGGCCGAGTACTTGGCCGTGTACTCCTTCGGCTGCGCGCCCCCTTCCTCGGTGGTTTGCAGCAGGCGGTTGTAGCCGGACGCGATCCGTTGCTCGCGCGTCGCGCCGGGCAACAAATCGCCGGCGAGCTGCTCGATGGTGAACTGGTCGAACCGTTTGTTGTCGTTGAACGCCTGGATCACGTAATCGCGGTAGAGCCAGACGTAGCGATCGTTGTCGCTGTGGTATCCCCCTGAGTCGGAATAGCGGACAACATCCAGCCAGTACTGCGCCATCCGTTCGCCATAGTGGGCAGACGAGAGGAGCCGGTCGACGAGTTGTTCGTAGGCGTCCGACCGCGCGTCGGCGAGAAAAGCGTCGACCTCTGCCGGTTTGGGCGGCAAGCCAACCAGGTCAAACGACAGCCGACGGATCAGCGCACGACGATCGGCCGGGGCCGCGGGCGAAAGACCGTGTTCTTCCAGCCGCGCCGCGACGAAATGGTCGATCTCGTTGCGGACCCAGGAGGGGTTCTTCACCGCCGGCGGGGTCGGCCGCCGCGGCTCGATATAGGCCCAATGGGCGTCGTAGGGAGCGCCTTCGTCGATCCACCGCTTCACCAGTTCGACCTCCTGGGCCGTGAGAGGCGGCTTTTTCGAGTCGGGCGGCGGCATAAGTTCGTCGGAATTCCGGCTGGCGATCCGCTGCACCAGCGGGCTTTCGTTCGATTTACCAGGCACGATCGCCTCTCGGATCGCCTTATCGCGGACATGCAGTTCCAGGTCCGCTTTTCGCTGCGCGGCGTCGGGGCCGTGGCAGGCATAGCATCGATCGGCCAGAATCGGCTTGATTTGCTCGCTGTAGTTCACGGTCGCCGGCGCGGCGGCAGCATCACCCGCGTGCGCCCGCTGCGCCTGGAGACCGAACATCGCCAGGAACAAGATCACGACGGAAGCACTCGAGGGAATGAAACGGCGGCTCATTGCGGTTGCCATCTCGTTTGGCGGGCAGGAACATGGCGGGACTTCCGCACGGGCTGGCGGAAGCGGTCATTCCACCATGATAACCCACTCGGTGGCGGTCGTGAATCGGGCTGGCGATGGGGTAGTGTCTGAAAGTTGTGTGGCTGCTTCGCCCCGACGGTAGCGCTTTCATTTGACCGACTGTCAAACAAAAACCGAAAACCGCCTTAAGTTTTTCCGGTGCCTCAGAATTGGGCAGCGTCAATGCGGTTCATGGACTATCGCCATCTCGTCGGAAAAAATCCTGGAACGTATACGGCCCAGAAGAACAGCGCCACCGCGCTTAGCACCACTAGCTCCCCAATGGCTGTTCCGCCCTCGTACAGTTTCCGAACGGTCAACGAAGTCAGGGCGATGGCGACCATCAACCACAGCATCGTCTTCAAGGAGAACTGGGTACGGGACATAGGCTACTGCGGCCTAGATTGAGCGAGGAATTCCGCAACCGTCCACGGCTTCTTCGGGCGCCTTTCTGCCTCGTCGGCTCGCCTGCCGCTCCCGCTCGACGTGGACACCACCGAAGAACGCCCCCACGACCAGCACGGCCACCAGCAACGCGCGGAGTGACCAGCCACACAACTTTCAGCCCCTACCGGGATGGACCCCGGCTCGCCGCTAACAGCGAATTGCCAGCGAGAAAAGTCGCCCTCTGCGACGACGATCTTGCCCCGCTATTCGGGATGATCGATCAATTCCTGTAACCGAGGAGCCTGTTCGCTCGGCAAGCGGGACACGAACGATTGATCGATCAAGCCGACATCGATCATATCCAGCAAGTAACCTGATCTTTTCGTCGAAACGACGTCAGCTTCATACGCACGAGCGCATCGAGATTGAGCAGCCGAAAAGCGTTGGCAGACTCGCTCTCGGCGACGTCGGGAGCAGGCAGGAAATACTCCTTGCGGACCCTTTCCTGCGCAAAAACGACGTGTACACCTAACGTGAAGTCGGCCATGTCAGTTCTTACGCCGGCTTGACCGATGCCCGTCCGATCGAATGATAGGCAAATCCGGCGGTGCGGACGTGGGCCGGTTCGTAGAGGTTGCGGCCGTCGAAGATCACGGGTGACTTCATGCGCCGGCGCATTTCGTCGAAGTCGGGGTGAACGAACTGCTTCCACTCGGTCATGATCGCCAGGGCTTCGGCCCCGTTGAGCGCGTCGTACTTGCTCTCGGCATAAACCACCTTGTCGCCGTATCGCCGGCTCACGTGGTCCATCGCCTCAGGATCGTGCACCTGCGGCAAGGCCTGGCATTCGAGCAGTTTGTCGATGAGCGTTAAGGCCGGCGCCTCGCGAATGTCGTCGGTGCGGGGCTTGAATGCCAGCCCCCAGATGGCGATCTTCCGGTTGGCAAGGTTGCTGCCGAAAAAGGCCGCCAGCTTCTGAAACATGATCGTCTTTTGGTGTTCGTTCACCGCGTCGACTGCGTTCAGCAGCCGGGGCTCGATGCCGTGAGCGCGGGCCATCGCGGTCAGCGCTCGCACGTCCTTCGGAAAACAGCTTCCGCCGTAGCCGACGCCGGGAAAGAGAAAGGCGAAGCCGATGCGGCTGTCGTGGCCGATGCCGCGGCGGACGTCGTTGATGTCGGCCTCCATCCGCTCGCAGAGGTTGGCGACCTCATTGATGAAGCTGATTTTGGTCGAGAGCAAGGCGTTGGCCACATACTTGGTCATCTCGGCGCTTTCGGGCGACATGACCAGAAACGGCTTCTCGGTCCGCAGGAAAGGCGCGTAAAGCTCGTGGAGCTCCTCGGCCACGTCCGCAGAGCGCACGCCGACCACGACGCGGTCAGGCTTCATGAAGTCGTCCAGGGCGGCCCCTTCCTTGAGAAACTCGGGATTGCTGGCCACGTGGCATTCGCGGCCGGTCCGCTCGCGCAGCCTTCGGTAAATGGCGGAGTTCGTTCCTACCGGGACCGTGCTCTTGGTCACCACGATGGCGTCGTCGGCCAGGTGGGGCGCCACGGCTTCGACCACTTTCCACAGGCTCGACAGGTCGGCCGAGCCGTCGTCGGCGCTGGGAGTTCCCACGGCCAGAAAGATCAGACGTGCGGGTTTGACCGCGGCGGGGAGGTCGGTGGTGAAATGGAGCCGGCCGTCCTCAGCGTTGCGTAACACCAGTTCGCTCAGGCCGGGCTCATAAATCGGTACTTCGCCCGCTTTCAGGCGGGCGATCTTCTCGCTATCGACGTCGATGCACGTGACGTCGTTGCCCGTTTCCGCGAAGCATGTTCCCGTTACCAGTCCAACGTATCCAGTTCCAACGACTGCGATTCTCATGGATTACAGTTTATTCCAGGACTGCGAAACGGTCGAGCGCCAGAGGCGGACGGACGGTTGCCGTGGTGGCTCGCGATCAGCAGCGTCAAGCGTTTGCCGCTCTTGGGCGGCAAAACGGATGACGCGCTAAGCCGACGTTCCCGCGCAACCCGGCTGCAGGCGCCGGCGCAGCAGGTGCGGCATCCACAGCGCTTTGTCAACCAATTCAAGCAGAACTTCGGGATCGAACGGCTTACGCAGGAAGTACACCCCGCCGGCCGAGCGCGATCGCCGTACCACGTCGGGGATTTGCGCCCCCGACAAGAAGATCACGGGCACCTCATCCACCCCGGCGCCCTCGCGCAACTGCTGGGCCAGATCGAGGCCGCTCGCGCCGCCCAGGTCGATGTCCGAGATGATCAAGTCGGGAGTCGCGCGTTTCACACATTCGATGGCTGCTTCCGGCGAGGCAGCTATTTGGAGGCGATAGTCCGTGGCCTGCAAGGCGCCGGCGACCTCCTGCAGGGCGCTCGGTTCATCGTCGATGATGAGAATCGTCGTTGCAGTTCGGGTCAACTCGTTCATGGTCGGTCCTGTTGACGGCGTAGGTGGGGCGGGCACTACTGCGCCGCTCGCCGTCACCTTCGTCAAGCGAAGAGGGGCGACTCCACTTTGTTTTACCCGTCTTGCGCCTTGCGCATCGACGGCAAGAAAGGCTCTCCAGGCACGCCCGCTAGAATCGTCAAGCGTGGCCTGGTCGGCCACGCGCGGAAACGAGCGGGGGCGCAAACGTCAGGCCGTGCGGTTCAGGGAGTCCAGCGCCAGCCGCTGCATGGTGCGGAAATCTTCGTGGATGGCTCGGCGCAAAAGGTCCGTGTCGGCCGGCGGCAACTGGGCGAAGGAGACGAAATTGTTGAGCGCCACACGAAGCTGATTGGCCGATACGTCGCTGCCGCCCTCTCCCAACAGCTCCAACCACCGGCCGCGTTTTTTGTCCCAGGAGCGTCCCGTCCGCTGCTGCACGCGTCGCCACGCGCGCAAAAACAACTGCGCGATCTTCTCTTGGGCTGCAGGATCGATCTCTTCAGCGCGTTGCATAAGCGTGCTGTTGCGGTCATCGCAGATGCCACTACTATAACCAGTGTCTTCGCTCCGCCAATGGTCGCGAGCCCAGAAAACGCTCGTCGGCACCCCCGGGGCAAATCGGGGGCTATCTTAGGGGGGAGGATCATTCCCCGCCCACTACCAAGGCTTGACGGGAACCCGGCTCTTGCCGTTGTGGCGCGGGCAAAAGGTTGCTGGTTTTGTGAGGTCTGTTAAGATCGCGTTAACCCGCGATGATCGAAAGGTGCAAGACGGGGGCCCAGGTGAATCGTAGCCGTGAAAGAGCATGACGTCGACGTAGGGCTGCGTATCCTCCTCGTCGAAGATCATCCCGAAGTGGCCACCGCGCAGGCAATGCTCCTGCGAGCGTTGGGCTACGATGTGCAGGTCGCGGCCGACGGCCCCGCGGCGGTCGACATGGCGAGATCGTTGTTGCCGGATGTGGCCATCGTCGACATCGGCCTCCCCGGCTTTGACGGCTACCAGGTCGCCAGATCGTTGCGTGCCGATCCGGCCACGTCTTCGATTCGTCTGATCGCCCTCACCGCCTACGGTTCGCCCGAAGACCGCCAGCGCGCGATGCGGTCGGGTTTTGAACTGCACCTTGTCAAACCTGCCTCGATCGACCAGTTGAGGCTGGCGCTCGCGACCGCCTAGGCATTTTTCCCAGGTGGCAGGCGGTTGGCCGCCCAAGACGGCAACGGTCCCTTAGTACCCGTAGGGAGTCCGTAGAGCCCCCCCCATGTAGCCGCCTAGGCTCGTGGCGTAGTTGAATCGCCCCGTGTTGGCGATCGTGCGATCAGGGTTGGCTTCAAACAGGCCATGCCCTTGGGTTCCGATGCGGTAGTCGTAGGGCGTGATCATCAGGTAGTCGTGAAAGCGGTCGACCTGGGCACGGTAGTCGGCGTCGCTTTGGGCAAGCCCGTTTGAATGCTTCTTCGCCGCTTGCTCCCGCCAGCGATCGACTTCCCGGCGACGCATCTCGGCGTCCAGGGCGGCGGAATCGGTGTAACGGCCCGCAAGTTGCTGCTGGCGCCACTCGTGGTAATCGCCCGCTTTGGCGCTGGGGACCGACCACTGGCGGCCGTCCCAACGCGCCCACTGCTGGTTGGGCAGGAAATACCACCACTGTCCCTTGAACTTGCGATATCGCCAGGCGGTCGAAGGCTGTTCGCCGCTGGCGCCGGCCAGTTGCCGCCGCGCGTCGTCGGCCGAGGCCTGGGCGGCCAGAGGAGGCGTCTGCGCCTGGGCGATTGCCACGGGTAGTCCGCAAGCCAGCCACGCCAGCGTCCCCAGCATTAATCGTTGCTTCGACATACGGTCTCCTTCACGGCTACCGGCGTTTTTTGTTCCCGGAAGAGTCCGGCCGGCGAAATAATCCTGCGGCGGGCGGTTGCTCGCCTTCGACAATAATGATGAAATCGGTTCAACGGATCATGCCGCTTAACACAGCTCGTTTAAATTAGGAGAAATCAAGCTTGTCTACCGTCCTGGTGGTCGACGACGATCGTAGCGTCTTGCACACGTTTGAGAGGATCTTCGCCGAAACGGGGACGCGAGTCTGCACGGCCCGTACCGCCGCCGAAGGGGTCCGGCAACTGGGCGAGTGCCTCCCCGATGTCGTCATCTTAGATATTATGCTCCCGGATCAGTCCGGGCTGGAGACCTATCACCAAATCCACGCTCACGACCCGAAATTGCCCGTCATCTTCATTACGGCCGGTGGGACGAGCGGAACCGCTATCGAAGCGATGAAGCTGGGGGCCTACGACTATCTGGTCAAACCGCTGGATGTAAATCAGGTGCGCGACCTGGTGAACCGTGCCCTGGACATTCGCCGCGCAATGCACGTCCCGGTTCAACTGCCCCAGACCGGACCGGCGAGCGACCGTTCCGACCAGTTCATCGGCCACTGCCCGGCCATGCAGGAAGTGTTCAAGAAGATCGGCCGCGTGGCGCCGCACAACGTGACGGTGTTGATACGCGGCGAAACGGGCACCGGCAAGGAGCTGGTCGCCAGGGCCATTTACCATCATAGCCCGCGCGCCCACGCCCGCTTTTTGGCCGTCAATATGGCCGCGGTTCCGGACACCCTGCTCGAAAGCGAACTGTTCGGGCATGAGAAGGGCTCGTTTACCGGCGCCGAGAATCGCCGCATCGGACGCTTCGAGCAGTGCTCGGGCGGCACCCTGTTTCTGGACGAGATCGGCGACCTGAGCCCCGTCGTGCAGAGCAAGCTGCTGCGGCTGCTGCAAGAGCAGCGATTCGAGCGCGTGGGCGGCAACGAAACCATCAAGACCGACGTGCGGGTGATCGCCGCCACCAACCGCGACCTGGAGAAAATGGTCGAAGAGGGGGATTTTCGGGCGGACCTCTATTACCGTCTCAACGGCTTCACGATCCAGCTTCCGCCCCTGCGGGAAAGGGGCGACGACCTGATCGCGATTGTCGGACAGTTCATCCGGCACTTCGCTCGGGATCTGGGTAAAGAGGTCGCCGGCATCTCGCCCGACGCCATCCAATTGATGCTGGCGTATTCCTGGCCCGGCAACATCCGCGAACTGCAGAGCGTCGTCCGCCAGGCGCTGTTGCACGCGAGCGGGGCGGTGCTGCTGCCCGAGTTTTTGCCGGAAGAGGTTCGCACCGGTCGCAAACCCTCGACGCAGGCCGCCGCCGAGTCGCAGTCGGGATTGAGGATCGAGTCGTTCATCGACGAAGCGCTCAGCAAGGGCACCGAGGGGTTGCACGCCGCGTCGATTGCCGTGATGGAGCGATATCTTTTGGCGCGCGTGCTGGAACGCACGTCGGGCAATCAGTCGCAGGCCGCCAAGATTCTGGGCATTACCCGCGGCAGCCTGCGAAACAAGATCAGGCAGTATCACATCGCCGTCGGCGCGGTCGTGAGCACCGGCGACGGCGACGAGGATGCAGACGAAGACGAATAAGGACGGTCTTTCAGGTTCGGTCTTCGGAACTAGGTCTTAGTTCTTGGGTTTTAGGTCTTAGGAAGAGGAAGGCCGTAGGGTCTCCGGTCTTCGGAAAGGGCGTCCCCGCCAATTCCCAAGACCCAAGACCTATTATTTACGCCCGCAAGGTTTTGCCAGCTTGCGGCCCCGGCAAGGTCCGCTTAGTAGGAAAGCTAAGCGATTTGGCGAAAATTACTTCGGCACTCTCAAGGCGTCTTCACGGGTCAGCCGATACGGTAGGTGTCCCTCAACGAGGAAGTACGTGCCCGCGACGGCACGTATAGGGAGCCCCAGGAAACCGACCCGGTTACTAATCGAGCCAAGGAATGGCTCGACGGACCTGGAGCCATAACCTTGTGAACTGCGGGATACGACCCACGCTACCAACTAACGACTGCACGACGACACGATCGGCCGCCACGCGGCCAGTACTCGGCCGCGGAGCCAATCCCTCCCGAACGAGAGAAGAAGCAAAGAGTGTCTGCCGACGCGGGCTCGCTAGTGAAGGACAAGCGTTCCGCCCCAGTTCCATGTAAAGGAGACGTTGCTCGATGAAATGGAACATGTTTGTAGGAGCACTCGTTGTCAGCCTGGGTCTGTGTAGCCAGAGCTTTGGCTTCGACCTGCTGACCCGGATGTTGGGCCGCAGCAATGGTGGCTGCTGCCAATCATCCTGCTGTGAGACCAGTTGCTGCGAGCCGACCTGCTGCGAGCAGCCGGCCTGCTGCGAAGCCGCTTGCTGCGAGCAGCCCGCTTGCTGCGAGCCCGCCTGCTGCGAGCCGAGCTGCTGCAACTCCTGCTGCAGCCACAAGTGTGGCCTGTTCGGCAAGCTGCGCGGCCTGTTTGATCGCGGTTGCTGCAATAGCTGCTGCCAGCCGACGTGCTGCGAAGCCGCCTGCTGCGAGCAGCCCGCTTGCTGCGAAGCCGCTTGCTGCGAACAGCCGGCCTGCTGCGAGCCCGCCTGCTGCGAGCAGTCGAGCTGCTGCAATTCTTGCGACAACTGCTGCAAGAAGAAGCGCTGCAGCTTCTTGGCCAACCTGTTCAAGAAGCACAAGGGTTGCTGCGGCAATAGCTGCAACAGCTGCTGCGGCTCGAGCTGCTGCGGTGGTGGTTGCGGCGCTGGTGCCCCGGCTGAAGGTGCTGCTCCGGCTCCCGCTGCCGGTGAAGCCGCTCCGATGCCGCCCGCCCCGGCTGCCGATCCGTCGGCCTCCATCCAGGGCCGCCGCAAGCTGGCCTCGACCCGCAGCCTGGTTCAGCGCAACTAACCAGGTAACAACAAAACACGGTTGACTGTTCAGGGGCAGCAACCGAGGGACAGAGCGAACAAGACCTGTTCGGGCACAAGCTCGAACAGGTCTTTTCTTTTTGGCGGGAGGTCTTAGGTCTTAGGTCTTAGGAAGAAGAAGACCGTAGGGTCTCCGGTTTTCGGAAGGGGCGTCCCCGCCAATTCTCAAGACCAAAGACCCAAGGCCAAAGACCCAAAACCTAAGACCCTATTCCTTCAAACATCGCCTCGACGAACGCGTCGGGCACGAACGGCGCCAGGTCCTCCGCCTTCTCACCCACCCCCAGATACTTGACCGGCAAGCCGACCTGCTGGCGGATGGCCACGATCACGCCCCCTTTGGCCGTGCCGTCGATTTTGGCCAGCATGATGCCGGTACACTGTACGGCATCCGTAAAGTGCTTCGCCTGGCTGATGCCGTTTTGCCCGGTCGTCGCGTCGAGGACCAGGACGACTTCGTGGGGCGCGCCGGGCAACTGTTTGCCGATGACGCGGTGGATTTTGGTCAGTTGCTGCATCAGATTCTGCTGAGTCTGCAACCGCCCCGCCGTGTCGACAATGCAGACGTCCGCCTTGGTTTCGATCGCGCGGGCCACTGCGCGGTGCGCGACGCTGGCCGGGTCGCCGCCGGCCTCTCCCTTGACGATCTCGGCCCCCAGGCGCGAGGCCCACACCGTGAGCTGCTCGACGGCCGCCGCGCGAAACGTGTCGGCCGCCCCCAGCACGACTTTCTTTCCCTGGGCCGTGAAGAGGTTCGTCAGCTTGGCGATCGAGGTCGTCTTGCCGGCGCCGTTCACGCCGGCCACCATGATGACCGTCGGCCCTTCGGGCGCGAGCCGTATGGGGGATTCATCCTGGGATAAAATGCCCTTGAGCTTTGCCTTCACGGTCGCCAGCACGTCGGCCAGGTGCACGACGCGGCCACGGAATTCACTGCGCACCTCGGCCACGGTTTGCTGGGCCGCCTGCACGCCCATGTCGGTCTTGACGAGGATCACCATCAACTCGTCGAGAAACGCGTCGTCGACCAGCCGCCCTTCGCTCTTGAAGAGGTCGCGAACGTCGGTGTTCAGCAGCCGGCTGGTCTTCTGCAAGCCGGCCTTAAGTTTGTCGAAAAATCCCATCAGGCGTCGCGCTGTTTTTCCAGGAAGCGATCAAGGATGCCGTTGACGAACTGGGCCGACTGGGCCGAACCGAAACGCTTGGCGAGTTCCACCGCCTCGTTAATGGCCACGCGAGCCGGCGTGTCGGCATAGAGAATCTCGTAAGCCCCCAGGCGCAGCACGTTCCGGTCGGTCGTCGCCATCCGCTGCAGGCTCCAGTTGTCGGCGATGCGATCGAGCAGTTCGTCGAGCTCGGCCCGGTTGCGGCGCACCCCGGCCACCAGCGACTGGCCAAACGAGATCAGGTCGTCGCTTTTCAGACGGGCCTGCAAAAACTGGTCGGCCACCGCGGGATCGCCACCCGGGTTGAGGTCGTCTTGAAAGAGGACCTGCAAGGCAACTTCACGTGCTCGGCTGCGTCGGGACATGCAGTCAGGATCAGCGGGCGAGGGCCGGCGTCAGACGGAGCAAAAGGCCGCTTCCGCTTGCCGGCCGCAGATCACCCCTATTTCCTTTCCTCCTTGAGCCTCCTTAGTAGGTCGACCATCTCCAAGGCCGCCAGGGCGCACTCAGCTCCCTTATTGCCTACGTTGCCCCCGGCCCGATGGATCGCCTGTTCGAGCGTATCGCAGGTCAACAACCCGAACAAGACCGGAACCCCGCTGGAGACGCCGATGCGGGCCAACTCGAGGCTCACCGCACGATTGATGTGCTGGTCGTGCGTCGTTTCGCCGCGGATGACCGCCCCCAGACAGAGAACGGCCGCATAGCGACCGCAGCCGGCCTGCTGGGCAGCAACCAGCGGAATTTCAAAGGCTCCCGGCACCCACACCACGTCGATCGACTCGTCGGCGATCCCGTGCGCGGTAAGCGTTTTGACCGCCCCGCTCAACAACCGCGCCGTGATCGTTTCATTATAGCGCGAAACGACGACGGAGAAGCGGCCATCGCCCTCGACCGCCCGGCCTTCGAAGACATTAGGCATCAGAATTCGGGCCGAATCTTCTTCAGTCGCTCTTCGGTCTGGCGCATGAGCGAGTCTTCCGCGGCCTCGTCGGGCGCTTCGTAGGTGACGCTGAACCGCAAAAAGCTGCCGGCGTCGTCCCACGGCACGGTGCAGATCGAATGCTCGGTAATCAAATACTGGCTGGCGGCCTCGGCCGTCTCGAATCGTGGGCCGCCGGCGACCCCCTTGGGGCTGCGCGTATAAAGAAAATATGTTCCGCCCGGCATCCGGCAGTCGAAGCCGCAACGGCCCAGCGTGGCGACCAACTTCTCCAGCCGCCGCCGGTATTTCTCGCGCACGCGGCGGGGAATGTCGTCGTTGTCGAGAGCCGCGGCCGCGGCCTTCTGGATGGCGATGAACTGGCCGGAGTCGCTGTTGTCCTTGACGTCGGCGAAGGCCTGCACGATCCGCTCGTGGCCGCAGACCCACCCCATCCGCCAGCCGATCATGTGAAAGCCCTTCGAGAGGGAGTGGACTTCGACGCCCACTTCTTTCGCGCCCGGCACCTCGAGGAAGCTCAGCGGCTGGCCCTCGTAAGTAAGCAGGATGTGGGCGGCGTCTTGCACGACGACGACCTGGTTGGTTTGGGCGAAGTCGATCACGCGGCGGTAAAAGTCGCGCGTGGCCAGCTTGCCGGTGGGGCTGTTGGGATAGTTCAGCACCAGCAGCTTGGCCCGGCGGCGGATGTCGGCCGGAATCGAGTCAAGGTCCGGAAAAAAGTCGTTCTCGGCCAGCAGGGGGAGGCGGTAGACGTCGCCGCCGTAGTACCGGGTGTGGGTGCCGGCCACGGGATAACCGGGCACGGTCATGAGCGTGATGTCGCCGGGGTTGATGAAGGCCGCCGGCAGCATGGCCAGGGCCGGCTTGGAGCCGATGGAGTGGTTCACCTCCCTGGCCGGATCGAGCTTGACCCCGAAATTCCGCTCCATGAACCGGGCGGCGGCCTCCTTGAAGGCCGCGATGCCGTTGTCGGCGTAGCCGCGGTTTTCGGTCTTGTGGATCTCGGCGGCCATCACCGCCCGCACCGACTCGTCGGCCGGCTCGTCGTTCTCGCCGATGCCGAAGTCGATCAAGGTGCGCTCGGGGTGCTCCGCCAGCGCCTTGCGTTTGGCCCGTTTGATCTTTTCGAACTTGTAGATTTCGGTCCCCTTGCCATAGTTTTTTCCGCCGATCCGCTCGGCAAACAGGGACTGGAAATAAGGGTCGCTCATGGAACTGCGCGTGGCCGTGTCGGTGGGAAAGCGATTCAGGTTATCACCTGCCGCTCGTCCGGTAAAGCAGCGCGTGCGCCCCTGCACGACGCCCTGAAGGCAATCGCAATATCACAGAAAACCATTCTCAAACAAGCCATCTTTTGCGTTCAGACTGCCAAACGTGAAACTCACGCGGCCAAGGCGAGGGCATTTTGAACAGAACTCCGCGATTGGCAGAGATTGGCAGACAATGGCAGAGATTGGCAGGCAATGGCGGGCCCGCGGGCGATGATGAATGGATCTCGGCCCGGATGTCAAGGTTTCGCGAGGGCATTCAACTCTTCCACGATCACGAAAGTTTCTTCCAAATTGAGGACTCGGCGCTCCGGGAGGGCTCCGATACCTGGGAGTTGCGGGGCGGTGTCTGGCACTGGATTGACTGTTCACCGACGCCCGTCGCCCGGCACCGCGGGGCAATGGTCTACGACGCCGTGCATCAATGCTGTGTTCTTTTCGGTGGGCAGGGCTCCCGTGGCGAGATGTTGGACGACACCTGGATTTATTCCAATCGGCGCTGGCGGCGGTGGCACGGCCGCTGGTTCACGTCCGGACCGTCCCCGCGTTGCGGACACTCGCTCGTCTTTGATGAGGCCGAAGGCGTTGTGGTGCTCTTTGGCGGCATTATTAAGGGCGATCGCTCGCTCGGCGACACTTGGATCTTCGATGGCAGGAAGTGGCAAAGCGTGTCTGGCGCCGCTCCGGCGGCCCGGCGTTACGCCGCGTTCGCGTATGATCCGGTTCTGCAAGGCTGTGTTCTGCACGGGGGTTCGGAAGACGATCACGGGCAGAGGCAGTTTGGCGATACATGGCTGTTTCGCACTGGCGTTTGGTCGCGCCTGCCTCCCACGTTCGACACGGACTGCCGCGACGACCACGGCCTGGCGTACCACTGGGAGGTATCGAAGTTAGTCATGCTCGACGGGCTGGGCGGCCAGCGAGGCCTACTGGTTCGCGAACCGAACGGTTGGCGACCGAGACGAGTAACGCCGCTGCACCCACGTCATCAGTGCGCTCCCCTCGTCTGGGACGCGACGCTGAATGGTCTCGTGCTTCATGGTGGCGAAGCCCGCCACGGTGGCCCGCAGATGGACGCCACACTCGTGCTCCGAGCCGAGTAGGCGGTGTCGCTGGGCTCTCTCACCGCTTCGGCACTTCGGCGGCTCGCAGATTTGTGGCGCGGGACGCGGCGCGCGTTGCCGCCTCAAGTCGCCCCTTATCCTCCAGAACCTCGGTCTGGAGATTGACCAACCTGACCCACTCCACCTGAATCATGTTGAAAGGCCTTCTCGTTGTCCAAAGAATAGGCGCGCCGACCGAGGAAATAGCCGCCCAAAAAGGCCGCCGGGACGGCCGTTGCCCACATCAACGTCTTCAGGCTGAACTGAATGGCTCCCTCACCTTTTCGGCACTTCCCCGGCTCGCAGATTCCGAAACGAGATATCGGTCGTCGGGTCGTGCCCCTGGATGATGAGCGTGCCGGGCTCGTCGCGAAAACCTTCGCGGGGGTTTTCGTTGGGGGCCCGGTTGTCCGTCCAGTCGGTCACCTGCTGGCCGTTCACCCAGACCGAGACGTGTTTGCCGCTGGCGATGACCGTCTTGTCGAACCACTCGAAATCGTTGGAAAGCACCTTGCGGGCCTTCTGCCGGCGGTAGATCGCGCCGGTGCCGAAATCGAGCGGCCGGGTGCGGTCGTTGTCGGCGTAGCCGTTGTGAATCTGGCTCTCGTAGCCCTTCCACCACTCGCCTGGAATGCTGCGGAAGAAGATGCCGCTGTTGCGCTTGTCGCCGTTGACGAAGACCTCGAGCTGCAGGACGAAGTCGCCGTAGCGGGTCGTGCTTTCGAGCTGTCCCGGCCCGTTCTTCACGTTCAGCTCGCCAGCCGGCGTCACGCTGAACTTGCTCGGCTTGCCGGGAAACTCCTTCCAGCCGGTCAGGTCATGGCCGTTGAAGATGCTTTTGAGATTCAGCGGCCGCAGCTTGATGTCGCGGAACTCGACCGGCCCCTGGTTGAGTTGCAGGCCGATCAACCCGCGACGGACGGGATTGGGATCGGTGTAGTCCAACACCAGATGGCCGTCGAGCTTGACGGTGAAATGGCCCCCCTCGGCCGTGACGTCGAAGAGCTGCCAATCGCCCGTTGTATGTCCCTCGCCCCCCTTCTGGCGTTTCACAAAGCCGCCCGTCGGGAAAGGGTTGTCGTCGGCCGCGATGTTCAGCTCATAGCAATCGGCGGCCGGATCGGTCGGCCTGGCCGGCGTGCGGAGGAAGACGCCGCTGTTGGTTTTCTTGTCGGCGCGGAACTCGAGCTTGAGCTGATAATCGGCGAACTCGGTGGTGGTGTTGAGCAAACCCTGGTCCCCCTCGGAGACCGAGATCGCGCCGTCGGCTACGTGCCAGTTCGCCTTGTTGGCAGCCTCCCAGCCGAAAAGGGTTTCGCCGTCGAAGAGGAGAATCCACCCCTCAGCCAGTTCTTCCGGCGAGAGGGTGTTGTGTTTCGCGGGCGTGTCGGCGGCGGCCGCGGCAGCGGCCCAGAGCGACGCGATCAGGACGAGAAGCGTTCGGCAAGCAAGGAAGCGGTTCATGGACGCCTTGGGAATGGGCCTCGGACGGACGAATTACGTTGGCACGATTCTACCGCCGCCTCTGGCCCGCAGACTACCATCGCCGCCGTCATCCGGAGTGAACGATATGAAACAGCGCGTTTTTTCATCTCAGAGGAGGGAAAACACCGTCAGTCGCTGGCCCAGATGCGACGGAGGGCTTCAGGAGTGTCCGCTTGTTTGACGGCTTGAAGGGTTCTCCGCAGCAGATCGAGATCCTCGATCTGTCGGATCTCAGGCAGCAGCGCAAGACCCGGGGCGGCGAATTTGACATCGAGTGCCACCTCAATGCCCGCTAGCAGGTCTTCCCTCGCCTCTTGCCGACCTTTTGCCAAGCCCTGTTCTAAGCCCTGCTCCAAGCCTTGTTCTAAGCCCTGCTCCAAGCCTTGTTCTAAGCCCTGCTCCAAGCCTTGTTCCAAGCCCTGCTCCAAGCCTTGTTCCAAGCCCTGCTCCAAGCCCCGTTCTAGGCCTTGCGCTAGCCCCTCGGCCAACCCCTCCTTGCGGCCGTAGTACTCCGCGCCTGTTACGAACGGCATGTCTTTCTCCTTGGCAAAGTCCCGAATTTCTTTCCAGGCCGATATCGCCAGCGGTGCTGGCAGGGCCATCATGCCCTCGATGAGCCGATATAACTGACGGATCTGTTCAGCGCTAAACCCACGCTCGTACAGCCCCTTGACCAGCCGCACTTCGGATACGCGCCGCGCCTCGTCGTCTTGGGCGTATTCGAGCGTTTTCAAATGCGCGAGCACCACCACGGCAAACGGGTTTGGGTTCGTCTCCAGGGCCGCTTCGTTGGCCGCGTAGTCGAGTAACTTGGCGGTCGCGAACTCGATGCCGGCCTTCGTTCCCCACAGTTCGTAGCCGAACCGATTCGGCCGCCACGCGGGACGGTTGTCGCCCAAAATCGCGAAGCTCGCCACCTCTCGATTATAGCGATCAAAGAGCCGGTAGTTATAAACAAACATGCGCCGGGCGAATTCCGTGTCGGGCTGGCTCTGCACCTCGACGTGAACCAGCACCCACTCGTCTTGGCCGTCGGTCTTCCAGACCTTCACCAGTTTATCGACGACTCGGCTTCCTTGCTCCGATTCCGGCGTGATCTGTTGCAGCTCCTTGTCGAGCATTTCGAAGCCGCTAGACCAGTCGATGGCGCGGTGCGCCTCCGGGAAGACGAACGCCATGAACGGCTCAAAAAAAGTCTCGAGGGCCTCTTTCCACGCGTTGTCGAAGTCAGGCATGGGGCGACAGGTTGGGTGTCTTACGGCCCGAAGATCGCTCGCGAGGCTCGATTCGCGACCCGATCACGCCGAGAGGCGCTGCTCGAGCAACGGGTTGGGCTCGAATACCCGCAGATACCTGCCCGTCGAATTGGGCCGCAACACCCGCACGGCGCCCCCAAAGTCGACAAGCTGCAGTTCGCCGCCGTGAACGCGCACTTCGGCCGTGCCGATCTCTTCCACAACGACCCCCACAGGCGCCCGCAGCTCGACGTCATACTCCACGAGCATGTCTCGTTCGACGACGAACACGCTTCGGCCGATCGCCGCGAGCGGCCGGGCGGGATACGGCGGCGGCGCGAAATGCTGCTGGCCATTGACGGCCGTGTGCGGCGACAGAACCTCGATCGTACCGGCGGCGTAGTCGCAGCGCAGGTTGGCGACCACGTCGCCAGCGCCGTGGTCGATCGTCGAGAGCACGTAGCCGGCCCGATCGTAGTCCACGAGCCGGCTGTGCCGGGCGCCGTCGCGCGTGACGTCGCCGATGACGCCGGTATGGACGAACGTGCAATGGTTAACGCGCGAGAACGAGTCCGAGTAGTTCTGGCCGAGATGGTTGTGCGCCGAGAACCAGAGCTTGATCTGCGGGTTGGCACGCACGAGCTCGATGAACCGCTCCGGCCGGTCGGTGTGATTCATCCAGGCGTTGGGGCATTTGAGGTGGATGCTCTGCAACACCCGCAGGCCGGAGCCGAGAATCGGCGCATGCGAAAAGACGAACGTGGGCCGTCGGCGGTTTCTGGCGAGAGCCGACGCGAACCAGGCAAGCTGAGCGTCGTCGATGTAAACTTCATGGCAGCAGCCGCGGTTGGCGCGAAAGCGGGTCGTCGAGAGGCAGATCGCCACCGCCTCGCCCAGGTCGATTTCGCGGTAGGGATGCACGGCCGAGAAGGCCTGGCACCAGGCGGCGACGGCCTCGGCATCGGAGGAGTAGGCCGGCCCCTCCATATCGTGATTGCCCATCAGCGTGGCGAAAGGCCGGTCGAAACCCTGCAGGAAGTCGAGCCCCTCCATGTACGATTGCCAGGTGCCGCAATGGCTGTAGCCCCCCTGATCGCCGAGTTGAAAGACGGCGTCGGGCTTAAGCGCGGTGATCTGTTGACGCGCCGCTCGGTAGCTGGCGTCTTGCGGCGCCTCGTAGTGCAGGTCGCCCAGCACGGCAAAGCGGTTTTTTTTCGGTTGCACGAGTCCCCCTCTCTGTTCGATTGTTACCGTCTAGCGTGCGCCGTTCGGGAGTTTCGAGTTCCAGGTGCATCGGAACTGCTGAACTGCACACAGCGCCAGCCACAATTGTCGCAGAATCGCGAGGGAACCGGAAGTTCAATGCAGCAACCAGTCGATCAACAACCGCAACTCGCGGTCGGTCAACAGATGGTGATCCGAGGGGAGCGACCGGGCGGCAAACGCCGGCATCCGGTCATTGCGATCACCGTAGAAGCGTTCGTCGCGCGGATTGCGGACGAACTCCTCGAGCCATTGCCGAGAACCATAACCCGTCAGATCCGGCGCCGACCCAAGCTCGCCCTGATCGCGAAACTTGTGGCAGTTGGTGCAACCGAGCTGGCCGGAGATCAGTCCCCTTCCCTGACTCACCAACCCTTCGTCCTGGGGTGAGTCCTGGCCTGGGGCGGCCTCCGCCGCCAGCGCGTGCGCGACGGCGCGCAGTTGAGCCGTCAGATCATCGCTTGCGTCGGCGTGAAGCTCTTGAATGGCCGTCACCATATCGCCCTCGGCGAACTTCGTGTGGCCCAAGTAATGCGGGCCGCCGACGGCCTCGGCGTCGAGCAGGCCGGCAATCCACGACGTGCTGCCAAAACCGTAAAGGTTCGGAGCCGATGGCGTCGCCGCCACAATCCCCGCCCCGCCGGAATCGGAGCAGGAGTGACAACTGGCACAGTGCCGCTGGAAAAGAAGCGGACCTTGCGTCTGCGCGTCGTCTCGCAACAGAGTTGAAGCGCCTTCCGGCGGAATCCCGCGCGCGTCGGCCAGTTGGCGAGCACGCTCCGACAGCTCCGCCGCCCGGACCCGCGCCGTTTGGTATTCTTCGTCGCTTGCGTCCCGCGCCAGCGACGTCCACGTAAGCCAGTCCCAGGCGCCGATCGCCAGGATGACGATCGACCATCGCAGCGCCGGCGCAAGGCGGCGCGGCAGATAGCGGTCGAAAAAGGGAATCGCCAGAAAGAACAGGAGCGTTGCCAGCGGCACGACGAGCGTGGCGATGAACTCCCAGTCGCCCGTAAAGTACCGTCGCAGCTCGAACAGGCAGCGGAAATACCATTCCGGCCTGGGCAAGATCGCCAGATCGGCGTCCGCCGGGGCGTCCAGGGGCGCGCCTCTCCGCCAGGCGAGCCAGCCGATGAGCGCCGTCACGGCGGTCGCCACCGTGGCGTTTCGCACCGACTGATATGGCCAATACGGCAGCGCTTCGCCGGATGCGACGAGTTGCTCCCTTACCACGGCGTGCCGATACACCTGGCTCAGGTGCACGGCCAGCAGGGCCAGTCCGGCCAGCGGCAGCAGCCCGACGTGCAGGAAGTAGAGGTGCGTGAAGGTCAAATGGCCGACTTCGTCTCCCCCGAGCAGAAGTCGCTGCACGGCGGGCCCGACGAGCGGCGTCGATCCGATGATATTCGCTTCGACCTCGATCTGCGTCACCGCCTTCTGGCTGGCCGACAGCGGGTTGCCCGTCACGGCCCAGGCGATCACCAGGGGCATGAGCAGCAATCCGCTGATCCAGATCAGTTCGCGCGGCGCCCGGAATGCCCGATAGACGAGAACGCGTAGCACGTGGACCGCCAGCAGAACGATCAGGGCGTGCGACGCGAAATAGTGCACGCCCCGCACAAAACGGCCCGCCGACGATTGCTCGATATAGTGCACGCTGGCCCAGGCGCTGGTGGTCGACGGACTGTAGGTCGTCATCAGCAGCAGGCCGGTGACGAGCTCGATGGCAAACACCCACGCCAGGCAGCTTGCGCTGGTCAACCACCAGCTCGGGCCCTCGGGCAAAATCCGCTCGCGAAAGGGGGCGAGGAAAGACCGGTACCCGGTGCGAGCATCGAGCCAGTCAAGCAGGACGCGCATTCGTCAAACCTTTGGCACCTTGGTGGTCAGCCCCGACTCGAACTTTTCGTACTGGACCTCGACCCACCAATTTCCTTCGTCAGAATCGCGCACCAGCCGGCATTCCAGGCTGTCCATTCCGCGCGGCGCGTGGCTCTTCTTGCCGCTTTCATCCGGCTGAGGCCGACCGTCGAGATCAAACGCCGCCCGATGACAGGGGCAAACGAATCGCTGACCGCCGGAATCGAGTTGGATCGCGCAGCCCAGGTGCGGACAAACCGCGGTGAACGCCCTCACCTTCGACGCCTCCGCGTCGCCCGGAGCCCCCTCTTCTCGCAGCAGCCAGACGCGCCCGATCGCCTGGTCGGGATAGAGGGTCCAGGCGTCGCGACGGCTGTCAAACACGGGATACGATTTCGGTTTGCCCACGACGAGATCGTCGAGTCGAGCGACCCGTTTCACCACGGCTCCGCCGCTTCCGCGCTGACGCAGCGCGTCTGCCAGGAAACGGCCACCCGGCAAAACCACAACGGCCGCGCTGGCGGCTCCGAGTGCACCGCTGAGCCACTTGAGCATGTTGCGTCGATTCATCGGCGTGGTACCAAGGAGGGAATCGGTGCTGGGGCAGCATGCGCACGAAAGCGAACTGCCGGCCAGCCGGCGGGTTTGTTGCGACGGGTTGCAAACCGCATACCGGCGAACTTCGCCGCGACAGGCTCTGGCCAGCGCCGCGTCGGATGCCGGCAGATCGCGGGCAGGGAGCGACGGGCGATCACTGCGCCAGAAAATCTTTCGTTGCCGATTGTGCGACATTTCCGCCCGTTTGCGCGCGATGTAGCGCGCACCGCGCGCCGCGCGAAGCGGAAACGTGACAGGCGTCGTGCAACGTAAATTCGAGAAATCGCCGTCTTTTCGCCCTTTGCCCGCCGAGGCACAAAAGCTGCATTCTCGGAACGTCGGGTCTTTGCATCGAAGAAATTCGCAAGCCGCTGAGGGTGCTATGGAAGCAATCATTTTCTTGGCTCTGCCCACGATGATTCTCGTCGTGGGGGCGATCATGGGTTTCGCTTTTCTAAAGGAGGCCTTCGCACTGCCTCGCAAGATGGCGAGTGCCGCTGGACCCGAACTTCCGTTGCTGCGAGGCGACGATTTGCGGCGCTGGGCGGCGGACCATTCAAAAACCGTTGTGGCGAAGTATACGGCGGGGCCCTGGACGCGAACGGCGGCAGCTGCAGCGGCTCGCGAGGTGGAACGGGAAACGACGCGCATCATCGACGAACTCTCGCCGTCTCGGCGCCGCTGGGAGAGCTCGGTATGCCCGGAACGGGGTGACGGCCTGATTTCGCTGACGGTGCCGGAGACGCTGGCGGCAACCGAGGAGTTGCGAAAACTGCCTCGCGCCCAGCGCCGCCGCGTCCTGAAGACGGCTCGCACGAATGTCGAGGCATCGGCCGCGGGGACACTCGGGGCTCGGGGCGAGGCGCGTCCGTGTCCGCTGTTGGGTGACGACGGGCATTGCCTCGTCCATTCGGCACGGCCGCTTCAATGCCGCGGCCGTTTGCGCGAGAATGCGGGCACCTCCGAGTTTGCCACGACCGTGAGCGAAGGCATGCGGGAAGGGCTTGCCGCGGCCCTCACTACGGCCGGGCTTGACGGCAAGTGTCACGAGCTGAACAGCTCGTTGGTGGAAACCCTTCAGGAAGCCTAGGGCGTCCGCTCGGTTCGCCGGGGCGGCGCTGACGTGTTCGGACAGAAACGAGCACGCGGGTCAAAACGTGCCGTTCAGCCCGTCCACCTCAAGCTCGAGCGGGGGCAACTCGTACACGACACGGAACCCCCACATATAGAACCGGCGGTCGGGCCGGGCGCTGCTGCGGTCCGACGCGCGCACGCGCGCGGCCGCGTTGTACCAACCGCCGCCCCGAAGCACGCGCTCCGTGCCCGAATCTTTTCCCGTCGGATCCTCGACGGGCGACTGCGAGTAATAGTCACGGGAATAGTAGTCCGAGCACCATTCCCAGACATTCCCGTGCGTGTCGTAGACGCCGAAAGCATTCGGCCGAAAGCTGCCGACCGGCGCCGTGTAAGCGTAGCCGTCGTGCGTCGACAGGAACGGAAACGGGATTTTCAGGTTCTTCTTCTTCTCTTTGGCGGTAATCACGACCAGGTTGACGTTGGGCCAATGCTCGTGGGCCGTCGCATCGGCGACATTCGCCACGAGGGTCAGCTTCTCCGGATCGTTGCCGTTGGAGAAAAGCGACGTTGTCCCCGCGCGGCAGGCGTATTCCCATTCGGCTTCCCTGGGTAGGCGGTAGGTTCGCCCTTCTTTCCGGCTGAGCCAGTCGCAAAACGCGGTTGCGTCGTTCCAGCTCACGTAGACGATGGGGTGATCGTAGGTCTGCCGCCAGCCGGGGCTCCAGGCGGAGAAGGCGCGCGACTCCACCAGTTTGTTGCGGGCGTCGTAACCCCAGTTCTCGCGGCCGTCGCGCTCGCTGTCGAGTTTGTACTTGGCGTCGTGGTAAAAGGTCAGGAATTGGCCGAGCGTCACCTCGTGCGCGCCGAGGTAGAAAGGTCGCGTGATTCGTACCTCGTGCCGGGGGAATTCGTCTTCGACCCAGCTCTTGTGCGCGTAGGGAAATCGCTTCACGGTGCCCGCGCCATCCTCAACGGCCCCCATCATAAACTTGCCCGCCGGAATCAAGACGAGCTTCATGCCGATCGAGTTGGTGATGGTCTCGACCGCCGAGCACGGCGCGCCCCACAGGGAAGCAATGACGCCGCAAACAGAGAGCACGAGCCTTATCAACAGAGATTCGCCGTGTCGGGTCAAAGCGGAGGTCGTCTTCTGCTATCCCGGATCTGTCGCCAGCCGCATGATCATCCAAGATAGCAAATGTGCCGTCGCCCTGAATCGGGCTCCCGGCAGCCGGCGGTGGGATACTAGGTGCGCTGCTGGATTCGAGCGCCCCGCCGACCGCACGCCACGCAAGAAGGGGCGGACGGCAATCGACCATTTACCGAGTACGTCGCGTTCCTGCTCGACAAATACGTGTCAGAGAACGCCCGTGAATGGGTGGATGCAATCCGCGATATGGGAAACGACGCGACGCACGAAGTCCCGCCCATTGACCATCAGCGGGCCAAGACCGTGATGCTCTTTGCCGAAATGATTCTGAAGCTGGTCGACGAGTATCCAGGCGAGGCCAAGACGATCTAGAATAGGCGTCATGGACGAGAACCCATATCGAGCGCCGGTCGGGCAGCAGGTATCGGTCAGCAAGAAAGCGCCTCCGCAGTTGGCTACGCTTCTGTGGATGGCGCTCGCCATTCCGTTGATTCTTCTTTGGGTCTTTGCTGCTCTTGGGCTCGTCGCCATTCAGTTCATTGGGGACCCAGCAAGTCCGGCGCCGGTCCCCGTTCAGCGGGCGCCCTAGCCGAAGCCGGGATTTCCCAGCAACGCACCTAGTGTCCCACTACCCGGCAGCCGGTTTGATTGACCGTCCCTCGAGAAGAAGGCTAGGATGCCGCGATCGCGAGCACGGCGCAGCGGCAGCCGATTCTGCGTTTCGAGAACTCTTCATGATCGCAGTACGTCGGGAGGCGTCCGCCAGTTTCGGGGCCGCGCGCGCGGTTTCTCCTCGCTGGATTGGCATGGCTCGTACCGCCCGCGTTCGGTAAAGAGCCGAGCGTGCTTACGTCTCGTTTGCCGACGAACCCGCCGCGCACCAACTCTACGACCGAATGATCAAGGCGTTTCAGGACGCCAAGTCTCTTTCCTACGTCGGCCACTACGAACGGGAGTCGCCGGACCGGTTTAAGACCGCCTGCACCTATCGTGTGTGGTTGAAGAAGCCCGATTACTTCCGCATGGAAACGCAAGCCATTTCTGGCGAGCGTGGGCCGTAAATCCTGCCCGGTTTACCTCGGCCCGTCGCATTCGAAAAGTTGGGCTCACGCCCGATAGGCGGCACAGCCGATCGTTCCAAGGAAGCTCATCCTTCGGTGCGTTCGCCATGCCATCCGCCGCGAAAACGGCCCCCGACCCGCTCGCCGAACTGGAACTCCGCCAGGATGAGGCGCTGCGGCAGCTCGGCGAGCTGGAAGCCGACGTCGATCAAGCGCTGCGAGAATTCGCCGCCGTTCAGCAAACGACCGCCGAGCTCTTCGGCCGCAAGCAGAAAGCACCGGCTCCGGAACCGATCAGAGCATTCTGATCGCGTGCTTTCCTCCGGCATCAACCACCGGGCCAGGCTCGGAAACTTGCGCACGAACGTCGAATCGCAAATCGTCCTTGTTGCCCTGCGCGACTTGGAAGAACTGTCGGCGGTTGACCGGCAAAACTCGGTATCGTCGGGTGCCATCGTTGAGGGACGGTCAAGGGGATTGAGAACGTAGATCGATCGCGGCGCTATCGATTGGACGGGGCGGATCGTGCGGCGCGGGTTGCCGCTGCTTGGTATCCCGTCCTTTTTCGACAATCCCTGGAAAAAGGCCTGGACCCCGCCGATAATGTCCCGATTCTGTCGTTGTCGTTGCCATTGCCCTGCGGCGAAAGCCAACTATGGCCGTTCCGCTCGAAAGATTCGTCAAGCAACTCGAGCACAGCGGGATTCTCGCTAGCGAGACGCTCAAAGATTTCTTGCCGCCCAAGGGCACGCCGAGAGATGCCGAAGAACTTGCCCGTGAACTGGTCCGACAGAAGAAACTGACGAAGTTCCAGGCCGAAGAAATCTACAAAGGCAAGGGCAAATCGCTCGTCCTGGGCAACTACGTTCTGGTGGAAAAGATCGGTGCCGGGGGCATGGGGCAGGTCTTCAAGGCCCGGCATCGCCGCATGGATCGGCTCGTGGCGGTCAAGTTGCTGCCCGTGGCCGAGATGAAAGACCAGGCCGCGGTCGCCCGATTCGAGCGAGAAGTCAAGGCCGCCGCCAAGCTCAGCCATCCCAACATCGTCGCGGCTCACGACGCCGACTGCGCCGATGGCGTTCACTTTCTTGTGATGGAGTTGGTCGATGGCAGCGACCTGTCGGCCCTGGTTAGAAGAAGTGGACCATTTCCTTGGGAAAAGGCAGTCGACTACGTCTTGCAAGCTGCGAAGGGTTTGGAGGCAGCACATGCTGAAGGGATCGTTCATCGGGACATCAAGCCCTCCAACCTGCTGCTCGACAAGAAGGGCGTGGTCAAGGTCCTCGATATGGGGTTGGCTCGCCTGAATACCGAAGGCGACGGCTCTCCGCAGGACGACCTCACCAACACCGGCACGGTCATGGGAACAATCGATTACATGGCCCCCGAACAGGCGCTGGACACCAAAACGGCCGATGCTCGTGCCGACATCTACGCCTTGGGCTGTTCGCTGTTTTTCCTGCTCACCGGAAAGGCCACGTACGAAGGTGACACGATCATGAAAAAGGTGCTGGCGCATCGGGAACACCCAATCCCCCGCCTCCGGTCCTTCTGCCCGCAAGCTCCGGAACAGCTTGAGGCGGTCTTCACAAAAATGGTCGCCAAGAAAATCGTAGACCGGTATCAGACGATGACGGATGTGATTGCCGATCTGGACGAATGTAACAGCCAGCGATCAAACACCCTGGCAGCCAAGTCTTTCAATGCCGGACAGACGATGCGGCTCCAGGACGAATGGGGGGCGCCGAACGCCAGGACATCGCCCGCTACGAGAGGGGAAGCGGTGGTCACGGCACATGGCTCGTCCCCAACCGGGTCGGTCGAATCGTCGACGGACGTGAACCTCACAGACTTCCTCGACAATTTTCCAGCAGCAACGGCAAGAGCCGGGGCCACGAAGAAGCTGGGCACGCGACGCAGAAACACGCTTCTGAACGACCAGAAAACGCTGCTGCTGAGCGGGGCTGCCGTCGTGGGCGTGATGATTTTGCTGGCCGGCACGGTCATCAAGATGAAGACCAAGGATGGGGACGGCACCTTGGTCGTCACCGTGAATGAGCCCGGTGCGGACGTCCAGGTTCTGAACGAAGAGAATACGGTTGAGATCACGCGTAAGAGTGACAAAAGGCCGCTCCGGATTACGGTCGTTCCCGGCAGACATCGACTGAAGGTTCAAAAGGATGGTTTTGAAATCTTCACCGACAGCTTTGAGATCAAGTCGGGCAGCGCGGAGTCAATCGCGGCGAAGTTGGTTCCCCTGGAGAAGGCGGCGATCGCGGGAGGCAAACCGTGGGAGTCGCCAGCCTTTCGGCAATGGGTCAAAGACGTGCAGGGCATGCCCGCCGAAAAGAAGGTGGAAGCTGTCAGCAGGAAGCTGAAGGAGTTGAATCCGGGGTTCGATGGAAACATTTCGAGCCCCTGGGATGAATCGAAGCCTCCGGTCGTGCAGGACGGCGACGTTGTGGAATTAAGGATTTTGGACGACAAACTCGGCGACCTGTCGCCGATTCGCGCCCTATCCGGGCTAAGGCATTTTGCCTGTCAGGCAAGAAAGAATGCAGGTGAGCCACTCGACCTGTCGCCGTTGACCGGAATGAAGATTCGTACGCTCGGATGCTTTGGTCGTCGTCTTGATTTATCCGTGGTGAAAATCCTGCCACTCTCGGAATTGTCATGTATAGGAGGCGGGCTCACAGACCTGGCTCCGCTTTCAGGCGCGCAGCTCAAATCACTCGGCATCTCCGGGAATTGGGAGATCAAGAGCCTTGAACCACTAAAGGGGATGCCACTAACCGTTTTGGGCTGTGACAACTGTCAAGTTGCAGACCTTTCGCCGCTGAGCGGGATGCAGCTCACAACCCTTATCTCCCATGTCACACAAGTGGCCGACCTGTCACCGCTCAAGGGAATGCCGCTAGAGAGGCTGAGTTGCGAAGGTACGCCCGTCACGGACTTTTCGCCGCTGGCGGGCATGAAGCTGAAGTGGTTGTCCTTCACGCCCAAGCCCGGACTGAAGGGACTCGAAGCCATTCGACAGATGGACAGCCTGGCGGAAATTGGGACCGCATACGACAAAACGATTCCGAGCAACGAGTTCTGGAAGAAATACGACGCGGGCGAGTTTGGCAACCGATAGCGGCGGCGGTATCCGACGGGTCAGGAAGAGCGGAACCGAACGGCCCCGAGGTAGAGGTAAGGGGCTCTTGGACATTCTGGAAAAAAGGGGGCAGAGCTGCGCCCCCTTTTCTGCGATTCATTTCGGTTCCTCTTGCTCCGCTGCCGGCGTCGCAGGTTTCGGTATCGAGCGCGCAGAATCGACCGTGTAAATCATGGTGGACAGCCTGTCTGTTGGTTCTTGATGTGGTTCGGCATGCCACTCCTCGCGGCCGTTTCGTTTTAACCAGAGCTCGCGAGTGGTAAATCGAACAGGCGCAAAATGCCAGGCCAATTCGCGATCGTCGCGGCGGCACTCCACCAGCAAGACGAATTCGGGGTCGGTGCCCTTGGGCCAGACGTAACAGAAAATCGCGCCGTCGGCCACCTCGCTATCGTCGTGGCCATATCGAAATAGAGGCTGCGGCAGCAAGCGCAGCTCCCAGCGACCATCGAATTCCATCGAAGCCGTGAAGCTGCGGGCGATTTGGCGCATTTGAACGAGCCTCGCCGAAGCACTCGAGGCGAGCGGCGGAGCGTCGGCCAGCCGCTCGCGTTTCAGACCTTCCGCGGGTTTCCACCTGCGTCCGCCCTCCACGACGGCCGGCGCGATCGGCATCTCACTCAGCAAATGAAACTCGTGAACCACTTTGCGCAGGCGGTCGTCCGTCGGTCCCGACATGATGCAGCCGATGACCGCCGGCCGTTTTTCGTGCGTCCAAACAAAGACGTCGCCCGATCAATCGTCGTCGGTCGACCAGCGCATGATCGGTTCGTTCACGAACCTCAGCGGCTCGCCCTCCGCAGTCGAAAACGAACATTTCTCGCCGTCGTCGCGATAGATCTCGTGCAGCGGGTCGGTCGGCGTCGACTTCTCCCGTTCGACGGCCCAAGCGAACGACAGCGCGACGGCGGGCGTCAACAGGGCGGCCTTCCAGACGGTCCAGCGAAACACCGAAACGGCAACGTTCAACGCTCGCAACGGCGGGTTCATTTCGCCTCCGGACGCTCGGCGTCAACCTTCTTTTTTGGGAATCGAACCAGCGAAGCCCTCGCGAACAGCTTGTTCGCCAGCTTGGGGCAGAGGGCGCAACTCCCGCAGATCGCCGATCGGATCAAACGCCTAGAGTAACGACAGAATGTCTTAAACGCAAGCGGCGCGCGGCCTCGGCACGGCGGCCAGGCACACGGGCGCGATCAGGTTGAGACGGACGAGACGGATGGAGATGAGATGTCGACGCATCCGCTTGACCCGTTTCCTCGCGCTGGCGGACGATGCCCACACCATCGCGACCCACGCGCGTTCTGAACCGTCGCAGTCGCAGCCTTCGCAGCCCGCCGGTTCTGCATTGTCCCCCCCCTCGGCATTCTGTATTCTCATAGACGATACGTCTGCAGTTGGGGGCCTGTCGAAATGCAGTCTCTTTTCCCTCGCGACCGTCATCCCCCAGGGGGCTTCGATGCAAACGCCTGTTAGGTTCAGCCTCGGCCCCCCACTACTCGCGCTGCTGTTGTGGAGCCTGTCTGGTCCGGCGGTCGCGAGTGCGGACGAAGAAAAGTCGGTGCCCATCGAAGAATGGCATCGGCTCTACAAACAACGGGCCGTCGCAGCCAAGGCTCGCGAGGACACGGATCCGCCGAAGGAGCTCAACATCGTCTCCGAGGCGGTGCAGGCGTTCGCAAATCCCGTCCGTCCGGGTTCGCAGCATGGCTTCGTCTACGTTTGGACGGATGAGGGCAGGCCGCGCATCATCGGCGCCGTGTGGTCCGCCCTCGATCCCGTGGACACCACCCGGCGCAGTCTCTGTTACGAATTCCACAGCCTTTCCGAGCACCCGCTCACCGTGCAGCTTGACCAGTGCAACGTCCGCTGGACCCCTCGCGAAGGCTACGCCGATTGGCAGCAACTTCAGCCCGCCTCGGCGCCGTCAGAGAAAAGACTCGCCCGGCTGACTCAGATGCGACGTATTGCCCAGGAAGTCCAGGTGGAAAACGACACCGACGAAAGCGAACTTCGTCTGCTCACCCAACCGGTTTATCGTTATCCGGAGGACGTCGGCGGCGCACTCGACGGGGCCATCTTTTCGTTTGTCATGGGCACCGACCCGGAGTTTTTTCTCTGGATCGAAGCTCGTGAGGCGAAAGACGGCTCACGTAGCTGGTGGATAGCTCCGATTCGCTTCACGGGCACGGGCCTCGTCCTCAAACACAACGGACGGGTGTTGTGGGAGAGCCCTGCGTGGGAATCCTTCTCCCGCGACAAGCTCTACGATTTCCTCTACGGCGTCGAACGCTTTTCCAACGCCGACGCGATGCCGATTGGGCGATAGAGGGCGTGTGAGAACACGGACGATCGTGGCGTTTCGGCATCAGACCAAGTTTTGTTTGACCCTTCAGCCGTAGCGGCCCAGCGATTTCCTGTCCGTCACAAATGCCATTGAGCCCGCAGGTTGGCCTGGCGCGCTAGCGGCTGAATGATCGATCGATGCGGCTTGGGGGTCGATATCCCACCAGCCGCCCGCCGAGGCTAGAATGGTCGGATGCGTAACGGCCGTCGCCTATTCATCTGCATAGCCATCGGGATCGTTGTCGCCTCGACGATAACTGGCCGGATTTTCCACCGTATTGCGATCCACGTCCCGCTTGGGCCACCAGGCCACCTGATCAACCTCACACCGGAAATAGCTGCTGCGGAACAGCAAGAACTCCAGCAACGGAGAATCGCTGCTGCCATCGCAATCGTCGTCGGCGTTCTGTCTGGCGCAACGGCCTATGAACTTCTGATGAGAAGGACGGGTCGCCGGTTAGAGACAAGCACCCCGCCGGCGCCCATCGTCTGCCGCACCGTCTCGCACTGGCGCTGGCGGTGCTGAGTTCACTGGCGGCTACTATTTTAGTGTTCATGACACTGGCATGTTTTTCCGATGCGACGTGGACCCACTGGCGGTCGCCTTCCGCTGCGCGAAGCGGCGCTAGACCTCGCAGCAACGCTCCATCTCAGCCCGTGCCCGAACAGAGAAGAGGAACCCGTTTCCAAGAAACGCTCCTCCGCTTCGCCCCATCGAGGAGTTTTGGTCGAAAGGTGGTTTTTTGCTGACGCTGAGGGCAAAAGGCAGCATACCCATGGGTGCCACATCGTTGCCAAGCCGGTCGCGGCGCGATTATATTCTCCGTTACGATCGGCGCTCGGCTGTCGAAGGGGTTGTTCCGTCACCCTTTTTCTTAGAGTCGGCGCATGCCTTCCAACGAGTCAAAATCAAACGAATCGGGCAGGTCTGAGAGTCTGTGGACCAAGGCCGCCGCCGCCGTGTTCGCCACCGTCATCGCGCCGGTCTTGGTCGCGGTCGGCATGAAATTCTCGGACGTCTTGGTTGCCCCGCTTCAACCGAAGCCGCCCGAGGCGGCCAGGGCCGAACCCGAGAAACCCGTTGTTCCGCCGGCGGAGCAGGCGAAACCCGAACCGGCCCAAAACGCGACCGCGCGAAATGAGCCCGCGCGAAACGAGCCCTTGCCAGCCCCGTCAATTACCGGAACCGGCGCCACAACAGGCGGAGCGACGTCAGCCCCCGCTGCCGCTTCCGGAAGGTCAGCGAAAAGAAATCGAAGAGAAGCAGCCAAAAGCAAACCCGACGACTTGAAGAGGCCGGTCGGCTATACCTCACTGTTCAACGGGCGCGACCTGACTGGATGGGAATCGGCTCAGGGCGGCACGGTGCGTTGGGCGGTGAACGCCAAGAACAAGGCGATTGTGTCCGTTGGGGCCAAAAGGCAAGGAAACTGGCTGTTTTCGGACAAAGATTTTTCTGACTTCCGCTTGCGACTGGAATTCCGCATCGAGCCCCAGTCGGACAGCGGTATTGCCCTGCGCACGCCCCCATTATCGAACGTGAAGCAAGGTCGAATGGCGATTCGACTCACCAGCCACAGCGATGATCCGATTCCGACCGGTACCTTCGTCACCTGGAGCGGCGGGGCCGCCCATCCTCAGTCGACTCCCCAGGATCGGGTGTCGCTTCGGCCCGCCAACAAATGGAATGCCGTCGAGATCGAGTTCCGCGGTTCGCGGTTGGCGGTGACAATCAACGGCCAGACGATTCAAGACGTGAACGTTGACGAACTCGCTCGCAAATCCAAGGCCGGCGGCGGATTGCTGGAGAAGACGGGCCGCATCGGCTTGGAATGCCGTTCCGGCCACGTCGAATTCCGGGACATCGAAATCCAGGAACTCTAATAGCATCTCCGCCCAGCTCACAACCGGAAGCCGGCAGTATCTCGAGTGGTAACAACCTCTGCCGGCGCGTCGCACGCACGGCCAGTGCGGCTGGGTGGCACGCCCTGAGGTGCTCCGAAGGGCGTGCAGGAAGCGCCATCGCACTATCTTATTACCAACTCTCTTAACACGCTCTCGTCTATTTCCAGCTTCACCGGCCACGGTCCTGCGTAGTGAGCGAATGCTCGACCATTCCCAATCCCTCTGCCCTGGCGACTAGGCGCGGCGAACCGGATTGGCATGAATGGAATTATTTCCGGATCAACATTCGCGTCCGGCCAACGTAGGCTTCGATCTCGGTCGGTGCAAGAAGGTGAGGCGGTTGACGCCCAGGAAGCTTGCCCTCAGCAGTTCGGGCGTGAAGTGGTGGAGCAGTGCGGTGAACCGCTTCCGCTTATCCCGACATACCGCTTTCCGCACAGCGTGAAGACCTGACAAAAGGCTCCTGGCACGTTCCTGGCACCTTTTGTCGCTTCGGCTTTACTTCGATGCTTGATCGGCCGGAGGCGGTAAAAGCGTGTCCGGTTGTTTCTCCCAAGCCACGATAAAATCGACCATGTCTTTAAGGTCTTTGTAAAGTAGATCACGAGACGGGTTCGTCTCTGGCATCATCGAGTAGGTGTCGAACGTTTCCCACGTATGCTGAACGGAAAAACGGTCGAAGTATGCGAGAGCGGCCTGACAAAATGGCGGTGATTGGATTCCACTTGCTCGAATGGTAACGATCAGTCTTTTACCTCGGATAATCGCATAGCAATACATTACGATCACTTTAGGATCGGTTGCATTGCCATAAAGGTCAAGGGTCGTTGCCTGTTCATGGCAGATCATAAGTAGGGCGTGCGCCAACGTGACAATGGTGCCCACCAGAGTATTTACTGTCTCATTCGGGTTTGCGATGTTTTGCTTAATCGCTTCAACGGCCTTTACGACCTGCATTACCTCCCCAAGAGGTTTCTGGTATTTGTGTTGCATTTCAAGCAGTTGTTCGGCCATTGTCAGATTGTCTTTGGCGTCTTCACTGGTTATGGCCCGCTGCCTTTCCAACGTTGTCAAAGCATCTTGCTTTTCCTGACGGGTGATAAAGTGATAACGCAGCAAGTCAGCGACGAAACCGCCACAGAATGCTACAAGGTGCGTAAGAATGGGGATCAAGTCAGGCATAATTGAAGGCCCTATAAAGACAAATACCCGGATTAAAGACAGATGCTTTAACCGGGTTCGTCTCTTTGTGTGTCGGTCGGCCAGCCCTGGCCGTAGAGGCATGTTACCGGGAGCGATGGGCATTTGCAAGCGGACGTTTGTGCTAACGCAGGCGCTCAGGAATTGAATGTCGTCCTCGAGCTATAACCGAATTCTGTGGACGCGAGAAGGTTGAAGAAGGCGGCGTGCTTGGCGAGAAAGGTGTTTTGCTGACATTCTTTTTCCCCAGGAGCACGCCACCAATGCAGGAAGTTAATGGATCGAATGTTTGCTTGCCAGTCCCGGCCCGCGATGTTCTGGCGGACATCCTCCGGGATGGGGCTCGGCAGCTGCTTGCCAAGGCGATCGAGTTGGAGGTTGCCGAGTGGCTCGAAGCTCGTCCGCAACGCGATGCGGAGGGCCGCCGCCAAGTGGTTCGCAACGGTTACATGCCCGAACGAACGATCATCACGGGACTGGGTGAGATCGCCGTGAAACAACCGCGGGCAAATAACGGGACAGGTCTGCTCTGTAGAAAACCCCATCCAGAGGATCATCACGTTGTGGGTCAGAACTCGTAAAAAGATTTCGCGCCATTGAGACCAGTAGTGACGAGCGCGAAGCGCGGAGTCGAGAAGGCGCTTGAGCATGCTGTTCGTGCTTTCGACTTGCCAGCGTTGACCGTACTTCTTCCTGTTGAATCGCGTCGCCATCCATCGCCGCCAGCGGCCCCTCGGTAGCTTGGCCGTGGGCCGACCGCGGATCGGCGGAATGATCGTCCGCATGCGGTGTTCCTGACGAGCGTAAACATGAGGTTCTTCACGGAGTTCCGGGGAGCATTTTGAGGGGTTGATTCAACGGTAGTCCTGCTTCAAGTTGCTTGGTGCTTAAAACAGGCATCGAGAAACAGGAGGTCTACCGTTGAACGTCGAGGAGCTTACCGCGCTGTTGGGCGGCTGGGAAGGATATCTGCTGGGAACCGCCAGCCGCTTGGAACCGGTGGCGGATGAAGGACGCAGTGAGGAAGAGGTCTGGCTGGAACTGCGGCCTTGTGCCGATCGGAGAAAGTGTTGTAGCGGATGTGGTCAGGAGGTGGACCAGGTTCACGATGTCGAAGAACGTTGGGTCCGCGACTTGCCGATTCTGGGAACTACGACTTGGCTGTGCGTGCATCGCTGCCGTCTGGCGTGTCCACGGTGTGGGCCGAAACTGGAAGAACTCTCCTGGTTGCCTCGCTATTCGCGAGTCACAAAGCGATTGGCCGACAGCGTGGCTCAGCTTTGCGCCGTTTTGCCTATCAAACACGTGGCCGCTTATTTCGGGCTCCATTGGGATACGGTCAAAGCGATCGACAAGGCTCATCTGCAGTCCGCACTGGGGCCGGTCGATCTGTCGAACGTGGAAGTGATCGCGATGGACGAGTTCGCCATTCAAAAAGGACATCGGTACGCCACCGTCATCGTCGAGCCTTACACCAAACGCGTGCTCTGGATCGGACGTGGTCGCGGACGCGAAGAGATTCGCCCCTTCTTCGAACTGCTCGGCCAGGATCGCCGGCAACGCATCAAGGCCGTCGTGATGGACATGAATGGAGCCTACGAGCAAGAGGTCATGGATCAATGCCCCAGGGCTGAGATCGTGTTCGATCTGTTCCACGTTGTGGCCAAGTTCGGCCGCGAAGTGATCGATCGGGTCCGCCTGGACGAAGCTAACCGCCTACGCCACGACAAACCTCGGCGCGCGGTGATCAAGCACTCTCGCTGGCTCTTGCTGCGCAATCGCGAGAACATTCGCCAGCGTGAGGACCGCGTGCGGCTGGACGAACTGCTGGCAGCCAACCGTCGGCTGTTCACCGTCTATGTGATGAAGGACGATCTCAAACACCTCTGGGCATACCGATATCAGGGGGCCGCGTTGCGATTCTGGAAAGGCTGGTACAACCGTGCGATTCGTAGCCGAATTGCACCTTTGAAAAAGTTCGCCCGCAATCTGCACAATTACCTTTACGGCATCCTGGGGCATTGCCATTGGCCGTTGCACACGAGCCTACTGGAAGGCATCAACAACAAAATCAAAGTCATCAAACGCATGGCTTACGGCTTCCGCGACGATGATTACTTCTTCCTCAAGATCCGAGCCGCCTTCCCCGGAACTCCGTGTTGAACCAAACATGAGCTGCCTCGCTGTCGAAAGCGGCATCGGCCAGAAGGGTGTCGACCGTCACGCGGTGAGCGGTTTGGCGGACCGCTGGCCGGAAGTAGGGCATATCCGATCCCGGCCCGCGGCCGGGCACCACAGCCAAGATGA
>DASZPH010000144.1:0-9632 GCA_035550375.1 Pirellulales bacterium
ACAGGCCGAGCAAATTCCCCTCTGGCCCAACGGCCCTCCGGGATTCGAGAGCCGCAAAGACGAACCCGAACGGGCCGAAAGCTACTGGGTTAAGAATATCCATCAGCCCTCGCTCACTGTCTATCTGCCGGCGGCAGACAAAGCGACGGGCACGGCAGTCGTCGTTTGTCCCGGCGGCGGACACCGCGAGTTGGTTTACAAGGCCGAAGGGTGCGAGCCGGCCGAATACCTCTCTCGCCTCGGCGTCGCGGCGTTCGTGCTCAAATACCGACTGGCCCGCGAGCCAGACTCACCCTACGACCTGAAGCAGCACCCTCGCGAGGACGCGCAGCGGGCACTGAGGCTCATACGCAGCCGGGCGGCTGAGTGGAAGATCGATCCGGCCCGAGTGGGAATGCTCGGCTTCTCGGCCGGCGGCGAGACTTGGTGCGGCGCAAGGCCGGCCGTCAACGATCTCCGAGCGCCGCGGCCATAGATAGTCAATCGGTGAAGACGACCGACATCGGAGGTGAACGTGGCTACGATGCCGGGAAGAAGGTCGCTGGCCGAAAGCGGCACATCGTCGTGGACACGTTGGGCTTGTTGCTTGCGGTGGTGGTCCATCCCGCGAATTGGCAAGACCAAGATGGCGCCATGCTGGTCCTCCAAACACTGCATTTGATGCGGGAGCGGTTTCGGCGATTGAAGGTCATCTTTGCCGATTCGGCGTACGGGCGAAACGCCTTGCCGGAACGGGTCCGCGGGCACTACGGCTGGAAGATCCAAACGGTACTCCGTCCTGCGGGCCTGAAAGGCTTTCAGGTGCTGCCCAAGCGCTGGATCGTAGAACGCACCTTCGCCTGGCTTGGCAAGTACCGAAGACATAGCAAAGACTTCGAACGCAACCCACGGACGAGCGAAGCCATGATCTATGCGACGATGCTGCACGTCATGCTTCGCCGCCTAACGCGAGCACAAAGCTAATTTTCAGACACGTTCTCAGTTGGTGGCGCGGCCATTGGGGCATCGAGAACCGCTCGCACTACGTCCGCGACGTCACCTTCCAAGAGGATGCCTGCCAGATCATCGCGGCCACGCCCCCCACAACCTTGCCGCTCTCCGCAACGCAGTCATCTCCCTGCTACGGCTCAAGGGGCACCACAATATCGCTGGCGCCCTTCGCAACTACACCTGGCACCCTTCCCGCCTTCTAACCATGCTCGGTATCTTCAAAAAGTGAAAGGCCCTGTGACTGGCGGCCACGACGTGTCGGATACATCGACCGACGCACCCCGGCGGGTGCTCCTTGTGCCCCTCGGTGCCCACCACCGAAGCGCCCGAAACAACCCTGCCAGCGCGCTCAGGAGGGCGCGTCCTTATCCACGGCCGCCAGATCCCTTGAGAATATCGGTCGGTTCGTCCTGCGTGCGAAATCCAATTTGCAGCACCGGCCGGTCGTTGCCGAGCGCCAGCAACTTACCGTTCGATGCTTCGGTCGACTTAAACGACCGCAGAAACGAGCTCCGCACAACGGCATCCGCAAATTCACCGAGTCCAAGCGGTGATTCCTGCCGGAGCTTCTACCCGAACCATTGACAAGCAAGGGCCCTGAAACTGATAATCAGGACTGACTTTCTGATTGCACTCTGATTATCTTGATGACAGTACGTGGAGACCTGGCATGACCGAACCGATGACGGCTGAGGAAATTGCGCCGGCCGAGGTGGTCCGCCTGTTGGGCAACTTGATTGCGGGCAACCGGCTGGGGCCAGGCGACCGTCTCCCGCCGATTCGCGAGCTGGCGACAATATTCGGCGTGAAGGCGGGAACCGTCCGGGATGGCTTGCTGACTGCCCAGGCGAAAGGCCTCGTCAAGGTGTTGCCTCGAGTTGGGGCGATTGTCCAGGCGGATGAGGACTCGAAGGATCTGGCCTCCGCGGTGACTCGGTCATTTGAGGAGGTCGTGGAGCAGCCGGACCAGAATCTGTTTCATGTTCTGGAGACCCGCGAAGCGCTCGAACTGACGATGGTTGCGAAGGCGGCTCAACGACGGGAGATGTCAGAGCTGTATCGGCTCAGGCGGATCCTGACCGACATGGCAGAGATTTCGTTCACAGACGAGTCCCCCGAGTACGCCAGGCTCGACGTCGAATTTCATCTTGAGATCGGGCGGCTGTCGGGCAACACCGTGATGACCTCGTTGCTCAAGACTCTGTTGCTCGAAGTCAGGCCCCATCTCAATCGCATTCGCTGGTCGGACAATCGCCGTGCAGTCACGAATGAACAGCACGCGCGGATTTACTCGGCCCTTGTTGCTGGTGACGCCGAACAGGCGCAACGCGTCCTGCGTGACCATATTCGCGCGGCGTACAACAGCCTGCTGGACGAGATGCGCCAACCACCGGCGATGAATGGTACGAGTCCCGAAGGGGGCACGACGCGATGAGTGTACGAGAGAACGCTGTCGCAATCCTGGCACTGCTTGTGGCTTGCCATATTGGTCGCGCGCAGGACGTAGCCACTGGCGAAAGCACGGAAACCGCGACGAGCGCCGAAGACGTCGAGTTCTTTGAGCATCAGATCGCACCGATCTTCAAGCGTCGCTGCTACCCGTGTCACAGCCATGAATCGGGCAAGGCCAAAGGGGGGCTGGTGCTGGACTCTCGTCGTGGCTGGGAAAAGGGCGGGAGCGAGGGAGCCGCGATCGTTCCCGGCAAGCCGGACGAAAGCCTGCTGATGGAGGCAGTGCGCTACCAGAGCTACGAAATGCCGCCGGACGAACAGCTTCCGGCGGCGGAGATCGCTTTGCTGGAAAGGTGGATCGCCAGGGGGGCACCCGATCCACGTGAGTCGAATGCGCAGAAAATCGACCCGGAAAAGCTCTGGGCCCTGCGGCCGATCCAAAGGCCTGATGTGCCTGACGTCAAGGCTGAAAGCTGGGGGTACGATGACCTCGACGCATTCATTCTCCAGAGACTTGAGGCGGAGGGAATCACTCCGGCCAGCGATGCTGATCACTTCACGATCTTGCGCCGAGTGACCTTCGATCTCACAGGGCTGCCGCCGACGCCGGAGGAAATCGAGGCGTTCGTGAACGACACGTCCGGCCATGCTTACGAAAACGTAGTTGATCGGCTGCTGGATTCGCCTGGGTTTGGCGACCATTGGGCGCGGCACTGGTTTGACTTGTCCTGTTATGCAGATCTCGCTGATATTCAAGGGAACGTCCTGATCCGCGACGCGTGGCGCTATCGCGACTACGTCATCGCAGCATTCAATTCCGACAAGCCGCTCGATCGTTTCATCCACGAACAGATCGCTGGCGACCTGCTGCCTTACGACAATGACGAGCAACATCGCGAACAGATTATTGCAACCGGCTATTTGGCAATCGGTCCCTGGACGCTGCAGAACTACATCAAGCCGCAGTTGGATGCCGATGTCGTCGACCACCAGATCGACCGTATCGGCCGGACGTTTCTCGGGCAGACGCTGGCGTGCGCCCGCTGCCATGACCACAAGTTCGATCCCGTACCGATGGCGGACTACTACGCTCTGGCCGGTATCTTTCACAGCACGCTGACTACCCGCTACGACGGACCTGGAGTGTGGAGTGTGATCAGCGAGATCCGCCTTCCCGCTCCGAAAAGCTCGCCGGAGGAACAGGCGCGCCGACAGGAGGAGCTTGCCGATTTGCGTTCGCGATGGCAGACGCTTCAGGCGGAATTGACGCCCCTGCTGCTGAGGATTCCGGGCGGATCCGAGGCGAATGTTCTCACCCTCGAAAAGCCAATTGCCGCGAATGAAAAGGGCACGCAATACGAGCTAAGTTTCGAGGCCGGGCCAAGTGTGTGGACGGCCGCTTCTCAGCAGACAACCGCCGCTGACGGCTTGCAGATCGACCTGCTCCGCGAAGACGGAAGCATCCTCGTCGGGTTCCGTCACAGTCCGGGCACCTGGTCAGGAGCAAAGGATGCACAGACGCTGAAGGGCGCGCGGTTTGCCTACACCGGCGACGGCTCAGGCGGAATTCGAGTCCGCATCGCCAGTGCCACTCCCGGCAGTTCGAGGTTCGGAGGGGCGATTGACGACCTGAAGATCAGCGAGGGGCAAAGGACGTGCTTTTTTGAAGACTTTGACAGCTTAAGTGGTGGTCCGATCGAAGGCGCCCAGGCGGATACAAGCCTGCCGGTGTTGGCGCAAGCGGCCGTGCCCGGCTGGACCGGCGGAGGGCTGAATCACTCGCACGCGGTTGACCTCGGAAACGGCAATTTTGCGATTCAGTTTTATGGTGGCGGAGCGCATCGGCTGGCTAATGCCAAACCGGTCACGCCAGCCGAGAAAGAGGCCCACGCTGCAGCGATGGATGTTGAGAAAGAACTCCAGGATGTGGATGCGAAGATCGCCCAGGCGGAGAAGCAGGACGCCCCCGAATATGCATTGGCTGTTCGGGATGTCGATGAACCAGCCGACCGTCCCATCTACCGGCGGGGCGATTTTCAGAATCTCGGTGACATTGTCCCGCGAGGTTTTCTCACAGCCGTTTCGACCTCGACAAGACATACCATCCCGGACGGAACCAGCGGTCGCTTGCAACTGGCCCAGTGGCTAACCGATTCGGAAAACCCGCTCACTTCGCGAGTCCTGGTCAATCGCATTTGGCACCACCTGTTCGGGAAGGGGCTGGTGCGCACGGTGGATTACTTCGGAGTTCATGGGGAATCTCCGAGTCACCCAGAACTGCTCGACTTCCTCGCCATCCGGATGCGTGAGGATGATGGATGGTCACTGAAGAAGACGGTACGCCGGATGGTGCTGTCTCGCACTTATCAGATGGCATCGACACACAATGGCAGAGCTGTGGAAGTCGATCCCGACAATCGACTGATGTGGCAGATGCCTCGTCGAAGACTGTCAGCCGAGTCGATACGTGACGCGATGCTGGCAGCCAGTGGTCAACTTGATCCTCGTCGTGGTGGGCCATCGCTGGGGTTGGAAATGAAGGGCAATATCAATGGTCTGGGCGGCAACGTGAATCCGCCGACATGGGCCGGACAGATTCCGGAAGACATCAGAAAGCGACGCTCCGTGTATCTGCCGCTCCAGAGAGAACGTCCGCTGGGCGAGCTTGAGATTCTTAGCGTCTTCGACTTCCCGCACCCCAGCGACATCACGGGAGCACGGCACAATACCACGGTCGCAAGACAGGCCTTGTTTCTGCTCAACGCACCGTTCGTCAAAGAACAGGCGAGTAAGCTCGCCGAGCGTTTGAAGAAGGACGAACCCGCCGACGAACGGGCGCGGATCAACCGGCTTTACCTTCTGACAGTGAATCGTCCAGCAGGCCCCGCAGACATTGAGACGGCAATGACCTTTCTGGATCAATGTGCTGAAGACCTGAATGGGGACCGGACGGCCGTGTGGTCCCAATTGTGCCACGCCGTGCTCGGCTCCAATGGATTTCTGTTTCGAGAGTGAGTCAGACATGAAAGATAGAAATGCATCCCGGATTGCAACTCGCAGGGACTTTCTCCGGACGACGAGTTGCGGCTTTGGATCGCTTGCACTCGGCGCCATGTTTCATCAACAGGCTTTAGCGTCGCACCCAGGTGGCGACGGCGAGGCCCCGCTGGCCGTTAAGCCATCGCATTTTCCGGCTCGCGCCAAGCGCATCCTCTTCCTATTCATGTCCGGTGGCCCATCCCAGATGGACCTTTTCGATTACAAGCCGGAGCTGGCCAGGCTCGCCGGTCAGGTTTTGCCTTACAAACTGCCGGAGACCGAAGCGACCGTCGGTCTTGATAATACGAAACTCCTGGGACCGGTATCGGGCTTCCGGCACACCGGAAAGTGCGGGCTCCTCATGAGCGACCTGCTGCCGTGTACCGCCCAGCACGCCGATGACCTTTGCGTGCTGCGAGCGGTGCATGCGGACAGTCCAAATCATCCGGTCGCCATCCGGCAACTGCACACGGGCAATCTGTTCGACACGGTCCCCTCAATGGGTGCGTGGTTGTCTTATGGTCTCGGAACCGAAAACCAGCAGTTGCCGAGCTACATCACGATTCTTCCGACAGAGGGCGAACGGAACTACAGCAGTGCGTTCCTGCCGGCGATTCACCAGGGGACCGCGATTGAACATGTCGGCTCCTCCTCCGACAAGGCTCCGATTCGCCACTTGACTGATGCATCAATTCCGCAGGGCGTGCAGCGGCGACGCATCGACCTGATTCAGCAGATGAATCAGCGACAGCTGGCGCGGCTGGAGACCGATCAACAGATGGAAGGGGTGATCGAGGCGTTCGAACTTGCCTTCCGGATGCAGACCGAGACTCCCAGGCTCGTTGATTTCACCGACGAGTCGAAAGAAACGCTAGCCCTGTACGGAATCGATGAGAAGCCCACCGATACCTTCGGGCGGCAGTGCTTGCTCGCCCGTCGGTTTTCCGAGGCGGGTGTGCGGTTCGTACAAGTCTCGCTTCACGGCTGGGATCATCATGGCAACATCGCCGGTGGGCTGAAAAACGAGTGCTCGGTTTCTGACAAGCCGATTGCCGCCCTGCTCACCGACCTGAAAGCCCGTGGCTTGCTCGACGAGACGCTCGTCCTGTGGGGGGGCGAGTTTGGCCGAACGCCCCACACACAGATCCTCGACGGCAACAAGAACGCTCCGGGACGCGAGCACAATCATCACGGCTTCACGATGTGGATGGCAGGAGGCGGTGTAAAAGGCGGCATGACGCACGGCGCGACCGACGACTTCGGCTATTACGGCATCGAAGGCCAGGTTCACATCAACGACCTGCACGCCACGATGCTGCACCTCATGGGCCTCGATCACGAACGGCTGACCTTTCAGCACCACGGACGTCCGTTCCGCTTGACGGATGTGGCCGGGAAAGTCGTGAAGGAGATCATCGCGTGAATCGCTCCATCGTTGAATGCATCGCTCTACCCAGCCACCCTCTCAATGGACTATCCAGCGAGATCGCGGCAACGCCGGGACGGGTGTTCGCACTCGCCCTTTGGCTATGCGCGTGCGCTGCCCCTGACAGTGTTGGGGCCGAAATCTGGTCGCTGGCAGGGGACTTCTCTTATGTCGAGAACAATTCGGACAGCACCTGGTCCTATCGGCTCGACGATCATGACAGCGATGCTCCAACATTTCCGTTGCTGACACGGAACGACCGCGACGCAAATCAAATCTGGGGTTCGGACTTCGCGACGCCGTCAAGAATGTGGAGTGAAACGTCCGGTTACTGGTGCATTGGAAGGAACGACACCGACACGGAACTGTTCTCCAGCCGCAACAACGTGAAGTGGCCTGCGGGCGAACTGCTACTTCACCCCAAGGGCGGCGATTCGCCCGCAGGTTTGGTGGTCGCTTGGACTGCCCCGAAAGACCTCGTGGTCGATGTCCGGTATTCCTTCGTGCTCGCTTCGCCACAAAGCAGCGGGATTGGCTACAGCATCCTCAAACGGAGCGGAAGAGTTGACACGGAGATCGCCGCGCTGGGCAACATCGGGAGCGGGATCGCAAACGAGTTGAACGAGCTGGCGGCGACCAAAGGCGATCAACTGTTCTTCCGCTTCGATACCGCCGGAGATGCTGGCGGCGATATCGTCCAGGCCGCCATCACCATCGAGGAAAGTTCGACAACGATGCCTGAGGTTCCACATTTGGTTGGGGCCACCATCACGGAGGGCAGTGACTTTGCCTTCACAATCCCTGGTGAGGTCGGAGCCCCACTGCAGTGGCTTAAGGATGGTCAACCGATTGTCGGAGCCACGACGGCCAGCCTCCCGATCCAAAATGCGCAAATGGCCGATGCAGGCCGCTACACCGTCCGCGTCGGATCCCAATCCAGCAATGAGGCCGTTCTGAGGGTCGTGCGGATTAAACCCCGGCCAGTACCGAACGCTTCCCTTACTCCAAGACAAGTGTTCTCTGAAACACTGCCGGAACAGGAAAAAGAACTCGAGACCAACGAACTGATGCTTCGATTTGCTGCGTCCCGGAAAAGGCTGGCGTCCATCCCGCATCGGCCCGCCTATCACTTCGTCAGTCCGGAGAACATGCTCAACGATCCGAATGGCCTCTGCTTCTGGAAGGGACGCTGGCATCTGTTCTATCAGGCGTACCCGGCGGACGAGTTTCCCGATCCGAAGGATGTCAAGAAACGCCGCCAACACTGGGGACACGCCGTGAGCGACGACTTGGTGCATTGGCGCGACCTGCCGTACGCCATTTATCCCGGCCCGGAGCGAATGTGTTTCTCCGGCAGCACGCTCGTCGAAGAAAACCGCGTGGTCGCGTTTTATCCCGGCATTGGCGCGGGACAGATGGTGGCCATCGCGGATGATCCGTTGCTGCTCAACTGGGACAAGATCGGCCCGGTCAACAGCGGCCACGGTGACGCAGACATTTGGAAGGAGGCGGACACCTACTATGGGCTGGTCGGCAGGTCACTATGGGCTTCCAAAGATCTTGAGCACTGGGAGGCCCGGGCGGGATTTCTGACATCGACGCCCTTCCTTCGTCATGATGACGATGGGGCGTGTCCAAACTTTGAGCCGATTGGGAACAAGCACATCCTGTTGTTCTTCAGTCACAGCAATGGAGGCCAGTATTACCTGGGTGACTACGCGAACCATGAATTTACGCCCTACGCGCATGGCCGGTTCAACCACGGCCGGGTTGCTCCGGGAGGAGTCCACGCCCCGTCCGCAGCCTCAGACGGCAAAGGGGGCGTGATCAATATCCTGAACATCAACGACGCGCGATACGACGAGGATTGGGACCAGATCATGTCCGTGCCGCAGCTTTTGACTCTGGGAGACGACAATCTCCTTCGCATCAAGCCCATCGAGGCTCTCACGTCACTGCGGCATCGGCACCAGCAGGTCACTCGAACGGTGCTTCGCGCCAATAAGGAAATCGTCCTCAGTGAGGTACGCGGGAACACGATGGAACTGGACGTGGAGATCGAGCTCCAGGAAGCACGCTGGGTTCAACTGAATGTCCTGCGTTCCCCAAAAGGCGAGGAACAGACGTCGATCACGTTCTTCAATTTCGAGCGTGAACTGACTTATTGGTATCAGACACCAGGTGAAGTTGTCCTGGACGGCTCACAGTCCAGCACGCTGGACGACGTGTGGCTGCGGCCGCCCGAACGAGCGGTGGTCCTTTGCGACGGGAAGCCGCTCCACCTGCGGGTCTTCATCGATCGCAGCGTCGTGGAAGTCTTCGTGAACGGACGCCAGTACCTGGCGATGCGCGTCTATCCGGGCCGCGATGACAGTCTGGGCATTTCCCTTCGCGCCCAAGGTCAGGACGCCGTGCTCAACAAACTTGACGCGTGGCAAATGAGACCAATCTGGCCGGAAAGATAAAAAGCTACCGAAATCAGGCGATTGCAATTGCAATTCATCGCGATCGCCCGTTTGTGCCCCTCGCATCCACCCACCGAAGCGCCGAGACGATCCGGCCAGCGCAGGAGGGCGCGTCCTGGGTGTCAGCGGCCAGTTAAAAGCAGCCAGCGTGGGCGGAATCAAAAGCAGCCATTTTACGTGCAGCGCAGTGCGCGGTTGGTTTTCATCAACATCCCCGACGTTGATGGAGACCGCGCATGGCGCACGTTCTGGAAATGGCG
>DASZPH010000145.1:0-3573 GCA_035550375.1 Pirellulales bacterium
ATCCCGACCCGGCACCTCCGCCAACTGGGTCTCGTCAGCCTCCTTGAGGAATCGCAACGTCTGGCGTGTTCAAACTGAACCGCCGTATACGGAACCGTACGTACGGTGGTGTGGGCGGACGGGGGCGGCAACGCCCCCTCCGACCCGATGCTGGTTGTGGAAATTTGGCAGACAGTGGCAGAGCTTGGCAGACAGTGGCAGAGCTTGGCAGACAGTGGCAGAGCTTGGCAGACAGTGGCAGAGCTTGGCAGACGGTGGCAGAGCTTGGCAGACGGTGGCAGAGCTTGGCAGACAGTGGCAGAGTTTGGCAGACAGTGGCAGAGTTTGGCAGAGAGTGGCAGGCCCGCGCGACTGATTCCGGCGTAGGCCGCTTGCGCGCGTGCCGCGGCTTCGCCTGCTGAGGCGTCTCGCCGCCAGCACGGTTGAGCGGACTCGATAGTCGTTACCGTGCTTGCCTGGCCTCCGCCTTTTGAGCTTGGCCAGCCGGTTTCCAAGTCGATTCACCATCAGGCCGCCCTCCTTGACGATGGTCGTTTGGTTCCCCTTGCCCAGTCGGCCCGGAGCGGTATCGATCGGCCGGCCAGGCCCCGCTCGCGGCCTCGAAAGTCGGCCTCCGCCAGCCGGCGGCGGGCCGATCGTTCCCGATGCCGGCTTGCTCGGCGGCATCCCGCGCCGTGCCCCCGGCCAACGCCCGAATCAGTTCCTCATCGCCCGCGCGCGTGCCGTTTTCGGCCCGCAATCCCTTCGCCATTCTTGGTTTCCCTTACTTACCTGGAAACGTTTCTCAGTCAAGATAGGTTTGCTCTCGGCTGTAACTCAGGAGTCAGTTCTGCAATAGCCACGGATGAACGCGGAGGAACGCGGATTAAGCGACTGAGCTCGAACAAACTGGCGTGATCGAGGAGGAACTGAGCGCATAAATGTCCAGGCAAGCAATAACGGCTGCGTCTTCGTACACGCCGGGTTGCGGGCCAGGTTCCGCTCTTCACCTATCACGGCGGCATCGCGGGACATGGATCGGTACTGATCTCGCTAATCGAAAGAACGAGAGCCCGCACCAGATTAATGTGGATGAGCGTTGATTCGTTTCCGATCCTGGTCCTTCGGGCAAAACGGAAGAAGGAGAACGATGGCGGCTAACCGGATACTGACTGTGGAGCGCAAGCGCATTGACGGGCATCGCCTTTACGGCGTTGTCGTCGGCGAGTCGAACGCCCTGATCCTCTTGCATGAGGAAGATGATTTTCAGTTTGACGGCTACACCGTCATTCGCCGCAAGGACATCAGCAGGTCGTTTTTCTCGGATTCCAACGACTACTGCGCCAAGCTGATGAGGAAGGAGGGGCGATGGGAGGCGGTGCCTCGGCACGTCAAGAAACTGCCTCTCGACTCTTGGGCCAGCTTGCTGAGCCAGTTTGTCGGCAAGGTCGTCATCCTTAAAAACGAGCGCACGGACGAATTTTATATCGGGCCAGTGGAAGAGATCACGAAGACCGGCGTGGTTGTCCGCCATTTCGACGGCTGCGGGGAGTGGACGGGCAAAGAACGCGTGCCGTTCTCGAAAATCACCTGCATGATGTTCGGGAATCGCTACAGCACGACGCACGAGAAGCATCTGAAGAAGCGGCGGCCGACGGCGCAACAAGACGAAGCGCGCGGAGGCTGAATCGGGTCTTTCGTGCTCCCCTATCGGGAAGCGGCGCAGCAATCGGGTCAGAACCACCCCGGCCGGCATACCTGTGCCGGGCCGTGCAGTTCAATGCCCGCCGGCGAGTAAGGGACCGCGGGCACCGTGTTCATGAACCAGGTTTTAGAACCCTTGTTGAACGTATCCAGGAGCGCGTTGATGACGTCGGTTTCAGCCGTAATCTCATCGAGGGTGGGAGCGTAGTTGGATATGGTGACCTGCAGGAGCTCGGCGTCGTGGGGGGTCGCTTTGGTCCTGCCGGGGATCGGGAACACCGTGATGTGAACGTTGCGACGGAGCCAATGCACCGGGTCACCGTGTGCTTCGAGGCAGGCGCGGCTGCTGGGCGGCAGCGAGCCTACCGCGCGAAAAAGAACGTCGTCGGACGTTCGTTCCATGAGGTCGTCGCTCACGTCCCTCGGTCGGTATTGCCAGTACGAGACGAACGCCTCGTCTATAGCGGACATGAACCCCACCACCGTGACCTCGTTGTGCCTGATGACTCGCGACGCGACGAAGGCCAGCGCAGCGGCAGCGAGAGGCGCAAGAACCAGCAGCGTTCGGAGGCTGAATTTGATTCGCATGAGGTGCTCAGCTTTTTGAAAGGATAGCCAGGACCGCAAGGGAGTCTACTTGCGTACAGGAGTATGCTGTCTCGATCGACGGAGAACGAGCGGAGGCCGCAATGATTTGCACGGTCGCGGCGAGCTACGTAGGAGGGACGCGCCTAAGTGTCGTCATTCCCGCGCGGGGATCGGTCGCCTTAATGGTCGCATGGCCGAAGTTCCCTAAAGGTGACGCGCCCGGCATGAACGCCCCCGTGGTCCCGCGCATAAAGATGCCGCGCTGGGCGGCGAAATGAGTCGAACCGCCCAGCACGGCCTTAATCGGCATGTAGAGGCCCGCGTCGCGCACCGCACTGTCCGGTCGCGCGACCTCCTAATCGTGATGGCCAACGAACGGCGGTTGCCCGGCCTTTCTAGTGATCACGTCAGCCCTACTTTAGCCCTTTGCACCGCAACTCTGCCCGACGACGTCGGTAGAAAAGCCCCGCAATGCCTACGCCAAGCATTGCTATGCTCGAAGGCTCGGGAGCTGACGAATTGAACCCGGTCGTCAAATCACTGAGCAAGGGACCAACATACTGGTACGTGCCATCGGGATGACCGGACGGGGGCCCGAGGTCGTAACGTTCGAGAATCCCGGTCGCGTTAACAAGGGGGGTTGGAGGAATCTCGTCCAATGAGTCAGATCTGAAGTGCGTGTCCACGCTCACATTGTTGGCGTCCCCCGGAGTTGGAGCGTGACCTGTGAGCACAATATTCCAGGTGTCGCTGAGGCCTGTTGGATTATTCGGAGACACGTCACGCGGGGAAAAGATGTTGAAGTTGTAGGTCAACGTTTGACCATTTGCAGGTACGTTCGGGTCATTGCTAAAGAACTCGAAGTGTGCATCCGCTGAGCCAATTACTCCAATGTTTTCGTTGACAACTTGTTTATTTACGGAGGTTGGATCGTACGAACCGAGAAGATGCAGGGCAAGCGGCTGCTCGGCGTAATCGTCGATCAGCAAAGCAACGTCTGCCGAAGCCAAGTGGGGAGGAAACATACAGACAACCGAAACAGCGACGCACACGATCGGATTGGGGGCTCTTGACGCCATGATCACCTCCACGTCTTGGGTTGGTAAACCGTTTGCTAACGTCCGTAAACGCTGACGTATGATAAGCCTTCACCGAAGCGCCGCTAGTCCTTAAACAAGCATAGCCAGAAGCCGGGCGGCCGCGGCCGCGGCGAAAAAAATCGAAAACCTCCGGCGTTTTGGGGCGTATTTGTGTTGAACGCCAACAAACACGCCACACCTGCACGGAGGTTTTCGAGTGAGC
>DASZPH010000146.1:0-44480 GCA_035550375.1 Pirellulales bacterium
CTCACGGAATTCATCCAGTTCCGCGACGACATCGCGGTCGATCCCAACCAGACCTACCAGATCGTCACGAGCTACTCCTACACCTTCTTCCCCGGCACGCTCAAGGTGCAGAGCATCACCACCACCTGGCCGGTCGTCTCGACCGACCAAAACGGCTCCGGCATCGCCGACAGTCTTACAGTGTTCTACGACACGTATGCCAACCCACTGTGGACGAAGGATGAGCGGGGGTTCATCCACTACCAGGCCTTCGATGTCACTACCGGTGGGATAGTTCAGACGATTGGCGATTTCAACACCGGTACACCCGATCAGCCGACTCCGCCGGCTGGATGGATCACGCCGTCAGGGGGAGGATTGAACCTGATCACCGATATCGCCTCGGACACGCAAGGGCGGCCGACGCAGTTGCTCGGGCCCTGGCACACCATCGACATGGCCGGCATCGCGACTTCCATACGCCGCGCCACCTGGATGATCTATCAAGATGGCCTGTTCCAAACGTGGGTCGCGCACGGCTATGCCACTTTGGGTTCCAGCAGTTCCTCAAGCTCTTCACATTCCAGCGGTTCATCGAGTTCCAGCGGATCACCGGCTTACAGTTACACCCTCATCAATCCCGTCTCGATCGCGATCACCGATGAAATCGGCCGGCTTATTGAGCGAATCCAGGCCATCCGCAGTTACACGGCCGGCCCGCTCGTCTCGACCGACGCTTTCCCCCAATCAAGCTACTGTCGTTGGAGTACAAATCAGTACAGCGACTGCTGCAAGCTGGCCAGCACGCGCCAGTACTTCTCGATCCCGGCCAGCGGGACCGGGTCCCAGGGTGTGAACTACAATGAGGCCGACTTTGGTTACGACTTTCTGAACCGCCGCAACCGCGTCGTCGCTCCCGGCGGCACGATCATGCGGACTGTCTTTGATGCCCGCGATCTACCAATCAGTGCCTGGGTTGGGACGAACGACAGAGGCGCGACCTGGAGCGATCCCACTGGCGGCGGCGCCCCCGGAAACAACATGGTACAGGTCGCCGGCAACATGTACGACGGTGGTCTCCCTAGCGGCGACGGCAATCTGACAACTGTAATCCAATACGTCGATTCGTCGACGACGCGTGTCACCATATTCACCTACGACTGGCGGAACCGTCGGGTCCAGGTCACGGCGGCCCAGGACTGGTATCAAGTCACCACGATCGACAATCTTAACCGCGGCACGCAAGTGAAAGAATACGCCCAATCCAACGCGAACTTGATCCGTAGGCGTCAGACACTTTGGGACGACCGCAGCCGTGTTTACCAGAGCATCCGCTACGCCGTCGATCCATCGACCGGCAATGCTGGCAATTCGCTGGTGGACAACACCTGGTACGACGGATCGAGCAGCGTCATCATGAGCTTGCCGGCAGGCTCGAACGCGTTTACCAAGTCGGCCTATGATGGTATCCGCCGCAGAACGATCGAGTATTTTGCCTATTACTTGGGCACGATCACTTACACCGAAGCCGCGAGCGTGGCGAACGACACCGTCGTCGAACAGACCGAAACATCCTTCGACGCGGCCAACAACGTGATCCAAACGACCTTCCGGCAGCGCTTCCACAGTGCCACAGGTACAGGCCCGCTCACTTACCCCGGTGGCACGCAACCGCAAGCCCGCGTGACATATGTCGCCACCTATCCTGATGCGCTAGGTCGCGCGCAGGCCGAGGCCAATTTCGGCACGAATGGCGATACGGGGCTCGTCCGACCAAGTACGATTCCCCCATCGAGCGACAATGTGCTCGTAACCCGGACATATTTCAACAGCCGTGGCGAGGCCTATCAATCGTTCGACCCAGCAGGAACCTTGACGTGCTTTACGTTCGACGATGCGGGCCGCCGAACGGAGCAGGTTCTCAATTGTACGGCGGCCAGTTCCTCAAGCAGTTCATCGAGCTCTTCCAGCTTCTCGAGCAGCGCCTCCTCAGGAACCCTGCCAACCAGTGACGACAAGAACAGCACGACGCTCTGGACCTACACGGCCGACAGCTTGGTGGCGACGATTACGGCCGTCAACGCGGAAACCGGCAACCAAACTACGACGAGTCTTTACGGCACAACCCTGCCGAGTTCGGACGTGGCCCGCAACGACGTGCTGGCCGGCGTCATTTATCCGGACGGCGGCCAAATCTCCTATCTGGTAAATCGCCTAGGCGAGGCAAAGCAATTCATGGACCAGCGCGGTGTCGTGCATCAGTACCTATTCGACCTCCTCGGCCGCCAGATCAACGATCTGGTGGCATCGCTCGGCGGCAGCTCATCGAGTTCGTCGAGCGGCTCATCCAGTTCCAGCAGCGGTATCCCCCGTGTCGACAGCACGGTCCAACGCATCGCCCACACGTACGAAGTCCGCGGCCTGTTGCAAAACACCACGAGCTATTCGAGTCCGATCATCGGCCAAGGCATCGTCGTGAACGACGTGGAGCGGATCTACAATTCCTTCGAGCAGCTCATCACAGAGTACCAGGAGCACAATGGCGCCGTAAACACATCGACCTCGGCGAACGCCCAGTATCAGTACGTCAACGGCTCGTCGAACACGATCCGCCCCACAGCCTTGGTCTACCCGAGCGGCCGCGTGCTTACGTACAACTATGGCGCGTCCGGCGCCATTGACGACGCCCTCAGTCGTGTCGCCAGTCTGATCGACAACGACGGGGTCACCCACTTGGCCGATTACACGCGGATTGGTGCGGCCACCTTCGTTCAGCAGAGCTCGCCGCAGCCTCAGATCGCTTGGTCGCTGATCAACGGGACAGGCATCGACCCATATACGGGCCTCGATCAATTCAACCGCGTGATCGACAACCGTTGGTACAGCACGGCTACGGGTGGCGATCTTGATCGCATACAGCACGGTTACGACCGTGCCTCCAATCGGCGCTGGAGGCGCAACACCGTGGCCGAAGCGGTAAGCGCGAATCTCGACGAGCTTTACGCCATTGATGGTCTTTATCGCTTGGTCGAATTACAGCGAGGCCAGCTCAATGGCGCTAACAACGCTATCGTTTCCGGGACCCTTACCTTCGCGCAGGCTTGGGGCCTCGACGCAACGGGAAACTGGCAACATTTCTGGCAGAATGACACAGGCACATCATGGAACCTACAACAAAACCGTGTGGCCACCAATGCGAATGAGATCGTCAGCATTTCCGGGGGCGGTTGGACACAACCCATCTACGACGCGGCTGGAAACATCGTCGAAGCACCGCAGCCAAGCAGTCCCAGTACGGCGAACGCCCTCACCTTTGATGCCTGGAACCGCATGATGTCAGCCTCTGCCAGCGGTTCTCCGATCCAGCAGAACCTCTACGATGGCGACAACCGGCGCGTCTCAAAGCTCGTGGGGGGTGTGTTGCGCAACTACTATTTCTCGACAGATTGGCAACCACTCGAGGAGCGTCTAAATGCCTCACTTTCGGCAGACCGGCAATTCGTCTGGGGCCTTCGATACATCGACGACCTCGTCCTGCGAGACCGCACCTCCGAAAGATTCTACCCTTTGCATGATCCAAATTGGAATGTCACCGCTATCTGTACTTCAAGCGGGGTGGTCTCCGAACGATATGCGTTTACGGCGTATGGCCAACCGGCATTTCTAAGCCCCTCATTCACTAGGCTTGCTTCATCAAGTTACGATTGGGAAACCCTCTTTAGCAGCTACCGTTGGGATAGCGACATTGGCCAGTATGCCGTGCGTCGTAGACATTTGCATTCCGGTCTCGGTCGTTGGAACCAGCGCGATCCGGTTCGCTTTGCGGACACCGTCAATCTATATGAATATGTCCTTGCGCGACCACTAACCGATGTGGATCCCTCCGGGGAATGTCCGTGGTGCTTGTTGGGACTTTTCCTCATACCTGTGATCATCGGGTGCGGGGGTGGGGGACCGAGGCCAGTGCCTGTGCCGAAGGGGGGGTGGTGCGGAACCTTTACCGTCAAGGCAGTTAAAGCGAAGCACAACCCCGATAATCCAAACGAGCCGTCGGTCAACGGCTATCAAATTGACTTTGATTCAACGGGCTGTACATGCAACAGCATTAAACTGGTCCAGGCCGTAACATCCGGTGGTCTCGGCGCGGCACCACATTTCGACTGCGAGGAGAGCGATTTTACGCGACCAATAGGTAACCCTAATATCCCTAAGGGCACGAAGTATCCTGGCTATTGTCAGGCAGGTGGGCGGCCGTCCGGAGGACCACATGGGGGATTCATCGATGCGCCTGACCCGGGTGCACGGGGTACTAAGACGATGGTCGTGATCTGTGCGGTCTGTGACGACACAACGATACTGGGTTGCGTCAATATGGTCATTCCAAGTGATGGGAAGTTTCAAATCGGAAACAAGCCGTGGCCTGGAATCGGCGGCCAAGTTACAGTGCCGGCCGAAGGGCCTGGAACGATTTGGGAAGAATCTCAGGTCAAGTTTACGAAGGACTGCAAGCGCCATGGGTGGACGCCACAGTATAAGAACATGTAGTGTCGTGGGATGCTGTAAGAGTAAGCTGCTGAGCACCTGAACCTCACCAATTTGTTCAAGAGTCTCTTCAGCGACGAACTGTTTTCCAACAAAGCAATCAATAGGGCAGGCGCACACCACAAATAACGGGCGCCTTGTAAAGCATCATCACCAGGAACCTATGCCATGAACATAGGCAGTAATAGGCGAACACACTTACGGAAAACGACAGGTCAACAACTGCGTATCGTATTAGTAAGGGGCGACGACCACTTCCAAATCCGGCCTAGCTCGCTTGAGCATTTTTATAGGTACGTCGGCGTCTACGGATCCGCGGATCTCGAGTTCCTTCAACTTGTGAAGTCTCGCGAGAGGCAGCAGACTGTCGACGGTCGCGGTGCCACCACTAATATGCAGACACTCCAGAGAATCGAGGGAGGCAAGCGATCGGATACCCTCGCTTGTTACACCGGTTGCCTCAAGCCACAGGGATTTTAAGGAAGTCAATTTGCGGAGGTCTTTGATGCAAGTGTCGGTGACGAGCGTATTTCTCAGATTAAGCTCCTCAAGGGTAGACAGCACCACGATATAGGCGATGGCGTCATCAGTAATACATGTGCCTTCGAGGGAAAGGTGCCGAAGTGTGGAGAACTTCCCAATATCACGTATTGCGACGTCCGTGACGCCGGTGTAGTCAACAATTAGAGTATCGAGATTGCGGCACTGCATGCGATAGCCGAAGTCGAACTGGCTGACGTTGGTAGACTTGAGATCAAGCATTCGAAGCTCTTGCAGGCCAGTCAGGTGGCTTAGTGCATGGTCGTCGACAGTTGTTCCACGCAATGACAGCCGTTGCAGCGTCGCGAGCCGCCCGATGGCAACGATCACCTCGTTGTCGAGAGATGACCTCTCAAGGTAGAGCTCTGTTAGAGAATGCAGTTTCAGTAAGCCAGATGCCGCTCGTTTGTCAAGGGCGGTGTCGGCTGCGAAAAGCTTGAGCAGGTGCGGAAGTTGCTCAATGTTTTGAATCACCGTGTTATGGACGGGAAGCCCGTCCAGAGTTACGAAGCGCGGCACAGGCAAGCCTGCAAGTGCCCAAAGCCGATCTCGCCAGCTTGTGAATTCGTCATCGTACAGGACGGCAGCGCCCTCTTTCTCAAGGGCGTCCACAACGGCCCGTGTGGCACTGCGTGCGCGCATGTGGGTCACGGTCAATCCCGATAGCACGCAGAGGCACGACAAGACAAAAAGTAGGGTCGCCATCGAGAAACGCAACGGCCGCAGCCTGAGGCCGGAGCACACTACTTTCGGAGACATGGAGGGCGAGCTACCGATAATGCATTGGCTGAGTCCTCACCAGAAATTCTAGATCGGTTTGTTCGGCTGTTGCAAGTCTTTCACTGGTGGCGCTTGAGGGAGGAAAGAGGAGCAAAACGCCAGGTCGGAATCGCGCAGCCAGTTTGGGGCCGGGTAGGACGTGCGATAGGAGCCAGGAAGGTGTCGGCGAAAGAATGGCGCCAGAGCTGTGCCAAGTGACGACGTTGACGGCCGCAACGAGCACGAACCAGAAAAGGCCGCCCAAGCCGAACTGAAACCGTCGGCTCATTTGGGTGATTATAGCCGATGCGGCGGCGGTCTCACCCGGGGGCGATTGCCTTGGTCTCGCGCCGGCGTCCATCTCGCAGTCCCAGGGCTCGTCGCCGCTGATTCACCGCAGATAGAGTCCGGTCGGTCCGCCGAACCATCTCTGCTGGCCGCAGCGTCCGGCACAGGGCATCCTCCTCTGCTGTCCACGGGCGACCGGCCTTGGGTGGGCGAGTGCCGCGTTTCCGGTGTGCCGCACGTATCTTCGCCTTCGCCTCGTCCGAGTGAGGTTTGCCGGTTCGCCCCTCGCGCATGGCGGCGATGACGTGTGGCGGACGGGGTTTTCCTCGCCGACTGGCCCCGATCTTCTCCCGCCGCGCAGGGTCGCGTGCCTTGCACACGGCAAGATTGCGAGCCTGGTGGCCCCAGGGTTCGTCGAAGTGCTCTCGGCGTAACTGACTGGTGCCGGCGTTGGTAGGCGCGACGCTCAAGGCCCGCCGCCACTTCCGCACCGTGGCGTGCTTCACGCCAAACCAATGCTGAACCACGATATTCGCTTCGTGCCGCACCGCCTTCACGAGGTCGCCGTAGAGAATCAGCGCACGAACATGGCCGCGTTTACCGACCGGCCAGGGAATCGGCCCGTCGTGCAGACCAACGATTTCCACCTCGCCGCGGATCTCGTCCATGACCCTGGCACCGTACTTGAACTTTGGCGTTCGGTAGGGACCGAAGCGGAGTTTGAAGCGTTGCTGGTCGAGCATGACGCCAGGATAGTCGCGGCTGTGGCAGCCTTCAAAGAGCCCGGGGGGGCAGCGATGATGTCTGAGCCGACTTGCGATAAGGTAGAAGGCTTTACCGATCCGACCACTTGACTGCTTGGCACCCCTCCACTAGAAGTATCCGTGGTTTTTGAAGGCAAACATCAGACGGGAATGACATTCTTTTTAGGAGAGCCATTTATGCTGCCTATTCGATCTGTTGTCCTTGGTCTCATGGTTCTATCTATTCTCCTGCCGTTTGACGCATCGGCAGCGTACCGCCGCCGGCATCGCCAGTGCCGTTACACGGCTCCGCCCGCCGTTTCGACGGCACCAGCAGCAAGCGCCGTATCCCGTCGTGATGGAATAGCTGGCGCACTGCCGGATCGGATGAAAGCACTATTCAAACGCATCAACGATTCGCTTAGGGCGTCCGCCGGCGAGCTTACGGACTTCGATATTGAGGAGGTCCGCGTTAGTGTGGAGGCCGAGATCGGGATCGAGGGAGGCCCCGGATTTGTCAGCGGAAAACTTGGTCGCACGCGCACATTCGAGTTTGTTCTGCATCCGAAAAAAGATCCCAAGGCCGACGCCAAGGAGTAAGTCCGCCGAAGTCGTCGGTCGCTGCCTTCGACCAGCGATGGCTGACCAAAGCACAACACCGCCGCCGCGGCCACCTTGAAGACGTGGCGTCTCGTCCTTCCCAGGCCGCTAGGCTTCGCGATGCACTCCGCCTGCTCGTTCCGTGGGTTGTTAACGACCGTGCTCACCGGGTACGCCGTCATCTCTTCGGCCGGGTACGGTCGCAACAGCGGCTGCAATCGCTCCGGTTCCTGGACCGGCAGGTCGAGCCAAAGCTCGTAGGAATCTCGCGCCAGAACGAATGGTATCCGGTTGCGGAGCGGCACTTCAATTTCGTCGGCGCCCGCCCGGCGGTCTTAAACACGCCACCATGCCAACGAAGAGCGAGCCAAAGACGGCAGCCGACGTTGGTTCGGGTACCGTGCTGAGCACGACATTGTCGAAGGACAGGCCAGAGTAGTAGTCGTAGAGACCAACCTGCCCGTGCGAGTAGGTGTTGTCCACGAGGGTTGTTTCCAGCGTGCCGTTGACGTAAGCGCGATACGTGTTGCCAACGACATCAACCCGTACCGTGACATCTTCGCCTGGACTGAGCACGAATGATGCTAGATCCACGCCCGTTGAAAGATTGCCGTTGGTCGAAATGTGCCAGTACATGTCCTCGCCGGCGTGTGGGCCACGATTTCCAGAGCCATAGCCTTGACCGCCGATCACCAAAAGCACGCCGTTGATATTGCCGCCGTTGAAATCGCTGCGCAGCCAAATGCCACCGTCAGAAACGTCGTTGACATCGACTTGAAATGAGAAGTCCGCTAGGTCAAAACCAGTGAGGCTGGAGTATGTCGTTGGGTTGTTGCTCGGATTCGCGGCCGAATAGACCCCGTTGCCGGCCGACCAGTTCCCCCGTTGGTTGCCCCAGGGTGGTGAATCGGTCCCGTTGGTGTTGAAATCATCGGTGTACAACGCGGCGCCGGTGGCTGACCGACACAGTGCCAGAGCCGCAAACGAAGCGATAAGCAGCGATTTAGACATGTATTTCAAATTGGGCAGGCCAGCAGATGGACTCCCCCAATCGTAGTACAGGTCGAACAGGAACGCAATGATCGCGTCTCACTCCGCGATCAGCTCTCGGTACGCCGCGAGCCTGCCAAGCCAGCGTTCGGCAACTTGCACGATTCGACTAGCTTGTCTGAAGGTCGCCAGGTGCGAACAAACGTCGCGAGTCGCTCGAGTGCCCGTCGGATCGATCGTCGCACGCTGGCGTCCGGCGCCAGATCTGGCGGGTCGTGTTCATCAGCTCGCCGTTACGAGCCGCGCCCAGGCTGCCATCGGACGGTCCGAGTAGCGTCGTTTGGTCCAGGCCGCGGACCTCTGTGGCTCATAAGAACGGAGTGCATCAGTTACCAGGGTCGGTCTGCTTCAGATACTCGGCGTCTTCCGCCAAAGCCGCCGCAATCTCCTCGGTCAGCCGCTTGGCGTCCTTCCCCTCGAACCAGACCATGACCGGGCTCCGGGCCTCCTTGCGACCACCGAAGTGAAGATGGAGTTTCACTCGCCCGTTCAGGTGGCCCACGTGCAGATTGACGTCTTTCTTCGCTTTCTCGTCGCGGAAACCCACGGACAGTTTGCAAGGTATCGGTATCGGTGGCTCGTACATCGGTGGTCCTCAGTGGTGTGGTTGGCAGGCAGTCAGTCTACCAAAACGAGCCACCAGGCTCGCCCGCCCTACCACCCGCAATGGAGTCTTCGCCTAGGCGATTTCCCAGACAACCGGAGGCTCGACCAGATCCCCGAACGATTCAATCCGGTCCGTATCAACTGCCTCCGAGCCGGCGGCAACGAAGCGAACTACTGGTCCGAAGAAGCCGAGCGCGTCTGGGAGCGTTCAGCCGAGGGCGCCCCCGCAACTCGCCTCGTGCGCACCAGGGAGGCAGTTGCCCAGCACCTGGAGAACGACGTCGTTGACTCGGCCCCGGAGCACGCCGGCGACGTCTACGGCCACCTGCTGGCCGACGCGATCGTGCGTGTGGACTGGGAGGCGGCGGCCGGGGCGTTGCTCAGCCAGGTAGCGGCGCGAGTGGCAGCGTGAGCGATTTGCGGACACGACCCTCAACCGGTCTACTTGGCCATTGCCATGATGGCATCGCGAGTCGCTTCCTCGAGAGCGTCCCAAGCGTCGATCAACCGCGCCAACCGCGGGTCGATGCCAGGTGGACCGGCGCCGGCATTGCCACGTCCTGGTGCACCGCTTCGGCGCGGAGCTGCACCGGATTCTGCACCGCCCTTTCGGCGGGACGTGCGTTCCCCCGTGTTTTCGCGGCCTTGTTCGAATCCCTCCGGGCCTACTACAGCACCCCTTCTTTTTACTCCTCAGACCGCCCCGGTCGCTCGCGCTTCATCGTTCCGAGGCTGTGTCACATCCGCGCGCCCGGAAATCTGCCAATCTCAAAAACATCTCGCAATTTTCTTGACCTACTTGACTCGCCTACTAACATGAAACCATAGAGGTCACGGGGCGGGGATTGTCCCCCTTCTTCCTATTATTCTGGGGCTGCGCTTACGACAGGCGCCTTACCCGAAAGGTGCTTGACGTTGCGACGACAGATTATTTGCGCGATGACGGCGGGACTCTGCTATGCCTGGGCGAGTCTCGCAAACGGCGGGGTGGTTCTTGAAATGGATTTCGCAAATACGTCCGGCGCGCACCTGCGCTTCGACGGCCACGGCGGAATCACGTTCACCCCGGACGCCCACGGGTACGATTTCCAGATCAACACCGTTTCCAACGGAACTGGCGACGCGCAGGGCCTGTTCGGCGCGATCAGCGGCACGTTCACCCTCGGCAAGATCACCGGGAACGAGGCCCCGGTCACCGGCAGCGGGGTGCTGACGATCTGGGATGGCTCACAGAATCTCACGGCCAACATCAATTTGTCGGCCATCGACAAGCCAAACGCATTCGGGATGGTGAATCCCCACGAGATCGTCAATCTGACCAACGTCCATTACACGGGCAGCAACGCGGATCTACGCGCCTTGGCCCACGATCTGGATCCAACGGCCCTTTTAGCCCTCTTTGATACGCATCCGCTTTCGCAATTGAAATCGGGCCAGCCGGTCAACACAGGATTTTCGGGTAGCCTCACCGCGGCCGTACCCGAACCCGGCACGATGACGCTGTTTCTTCTGCCTGCGATCGGCGTATGGTTTGCCCGTCGACGCAAAAACGCCGAAGCATCCAATTCGGCGCCTGGCGCGTAGGCAGAACTCGCCAGAGTTCTGGCGGTCAGGCTCGACGTCTGATTTCGCTACGGCCGGTGCATAATCTGGCCTGGCTCCGTTCTCGCCCGCCGCAACCTTCCCGTTCTGCCTCCTCGTCGCCAGGATCTTGCGCCCGGCGACGACCCCGCCCTACGTTTTAAGTTTGGCGGCGCGCCGTTCTTTCACTCGAACTCAGACGGCGCGAGACTCTTCTCTTTTCGCGGACGGAGCAAGATCATGAGAGGTCGAACGTTTGAATCGTGGCCAACCGGGCAGATGAAATCGGGAACCAGCCGGCGGCGCAAAAAATCGCGGGGCACACGCCTCGAAGCACTCGAGGCCCGCAAGCTGCCGACCGTGACTTATCACGGGGGCGATTTGCTGACCAACGTCGAGGCGCAGGCCGTGTATCTCGGCTCGCAATGGAGCACAAACTCCTCGCTCCAGGCGCAAGCGCAGTCGATCGACCAGTTCCTGGCATCGGTCGTGAACGGCCCGTACATGGACATGCTGACCAACGCCGGCTACGGCGTCGGCCGCGGCACCGCCAGCGCGGGCGCGGACGACAACATTACCCTCGGCACGACGATCACCGACGCCCAAATTCAATCCGACCTGCAGGCGATGATCGACTCAGGCTCGTTGCAGGCGCCGGATGCGAATCGCCTTTACGTCATCTACGTCGAGCCGAGCGTGAGGGTGCAGTTGGGTTCGGCCAGCAGCGTAAACGCGTTTCTCGGATACCATGGCGCCTTTGCCGGGACGACGAGCACCGGCGCGCCGATCGACATCCACTATGCCGTCATTCCTGCTCCTGGCACGCCCAACCCGACGCCAGGCTCGCAGGGATTCAGCTCCGCCTTCAACGAAGACACGGCCGTCACCTCGCACGAGTTGGCCGAAGCTGTCACCGATCCCAACGTCAATTACAAGACGCTCGGTTGGTATGACGACCGGCTCAACGGCGAGATCGGCGACCTGACGCGGCAGACCTCGACCATCTTGGGCGCCAACGGCGTCACCTACGAAGTGCAGGATGTCGTCAACCAGAACGACCAGGTGATCAGCCCCGGCGCCGAGCCGCCGACCAACGCGGGCTTGTCGGCTCCCAGCGTAACCGCCAGCGCCCTATCGTCGACGGTCGCCGAGCTCTCCTGGAACGCAGTTGCCGGGGCCGAAGGCTATCGGGTCTTTCATGTCGTCAACGGGCAAAACGTATTGCTGGGATCCGTTGGCGCTTCGACGACCACCGTTGACGTTACCCGCCTGACTCCGGGCGCCACCGAATCGTTCGTGGTGGAAGCCTTCCGTGCCACGTCAGTCGGCGATTCGTCGGTCGTGAGCGTGACCATGCCGGCCAGCCAGTCTGTTACGGCGCCACAGGTGAACGCGGTTGCCACCTCGGCCACGACGGTCGAACTGAGCTGGAACTTCGAGCCTCAGGCGACCGCCTACAATATCTACTGGTCGAATGGTTTCCGCGTGGTGTTCTTAGGAACGGTCCGCGGCTCGACAACCAGCGTCACCGTAACCGGCTTGCAACCTGGCTCCCATTCGTACTTCCTGGTGCAGGCCTTCAACAACGTTTCGGATGCCGACTCGCAATGGGTTCTCGTCGCTACCCCCTTCTCCTCGGTGCGCAGCGATGCGGCGCAAGCAGAGCATAATACGCATTCGACCAACGACACCTCGAGCGGTGCTGCCTCCGGCTCGGCGGCTCCTGAACCGAGCGAGAACGACGGAGGGAGGGAATGATCTCGCCTACCGCGGAAGCAGGGCTCAGCGCGACAGTGGCCGAATCTTGATGTTCCTCCAGCGGCAAGCGGCGCCGGCGGGCCAGCCCTTGCCGCCGTGCACCTGTACGGCAATGCTCCCCTCGGCGCCAAGCTGATCGGCCACCTTCTGTTTGTCGTAGTTCTTGCCGGCGAACGCCTGGCCGTCAAATTCGCTGATCTTCACCCCGTTCAGCCAGGTGGTGATTTTCGGCGGCTGGCCGACGCACGTAACGCGGGCCGTATTCCAATCGCCCACTTTCCATGCCTTGAGCCATTCCTCGCCCGTTGCGCTATAACCCTCGGGCGTCGCATCTTCGACCGGTCCGGTTGAGATCCGCACAAGCTTGTGCTGGTCGTCGTAGACCCCCACCAGGCCGAACGGCCGATTGTTGAAGCCGCCGGTCCCCTCACCATAGATGTGGCCCACGTCGCCCGCCTCGTGGTAGTCGACCATCATCTGGAAGCACTGCCCTTTGTCGTTAGAGCGCAGGAAGACGCCGCTGTCGACACCCCAGTCGGGTTTCATGTCGATCGAGAGCTCAAAGTCGCCGAACTTCCGGTCGGTAAGCAGAACGCCGCCGTTGCCGCTGCCGGGAGGATCTTGTTGTCCGATGAGCACACCATCTTCGACCGTCCAGCTTCCCCCCGTGCCGTGGCCGATCTTGTCGGGGTTCTTGTGCCAGCCGGCCAGCGACTTGCCGTCGAAGAGCGGGATCCAGCCCGTGTCGTCACCGCCGGCCGGCACGACCTTGCCGAACAGCCGGCCGCCGTGGTCCGAGGCGCTCCAGGTCCCCGCGTACTCGTTGCGGTAGAAGAGAACGCGCGCCGTGAACGTCCCCACGCCGGGCACCAGAACGTCGGTGAGCGTGATCACCGGGGTGTCGCCGGCCCATTTGACCTCCAGCGGCAGCGAGATCGTCTTTCCGCCCGGGCCGTACGCGTATTCAAACTGCCAGAAGTCGCCGTGCTTCAGCTTCTTGACGCTCTTGAGATGGTATTTTTCTTCCTTGAGCCCGTTCTTGGCTTCCTGACCGTCAACCGTGAAAAAGCCGACGAGCGTCGCGCCCGACATCGATTTCTCGAATTGCTTGATGAGCGTGTCGCGGTCGGGAGCTGCGGTCTTTTCGGCCGCCGGCTTTGCCTCTGGCGTGTCGTCGGCCCTGACGGGGTACGGGCTGATGGAGACGACGATCGCCGTTAATAGGAAGCCAAGGTGTTTCATAGCGGTGGACACTCCGGTTCGCAGTTGAAGGTGTTCTGCGGTAAACGATTTGCGCGGGCCAAGTCGGTTGCTGCCGCACGCCGCCCTCGACCTAACCCTCACGCCAGGCCAAGGGAGAGACCTTATATTACCGTCGCACGCGCCCCGAAGCGACGCCCGACACGAGCGCGGCGATCTCAGGCACGCTGACATAAGCAAAATCCCCTTTGATCGAGTGCTTGAGGCAGCTCGCGGCGACGGCAAACTGCAGGCCGCGCTGGGGCTCGGCGTAATCGGTCGAGTGCATGGCGTAGAGCAGGCCGGCGGCGAAGGCGTCGCCGGATCCCACGCGATCGACGATGTCGTTGATCTCGTAGGGCCGATACTCGCCTTGAGCGTCAACCGGCGCGAACGACGCGCGGTCTGCCTGGACGTCGAAGAGCATGGCACCCCAGTGATTGCGGTCGGCCGAAAAACTCTCCCGCAGCGTGATTGCCACGCGGTCTAATCCGGGGAACTGTCGAACGATCTCGCGGGCCACTTGTTCGTAAGCCGTAGCGTTGATGCGGCCTTCTTCGATCTTCGTGCCCGCCGCGTGGATGCCCAGCACGTCGCCCGCGTCCTCTTCGTTGGCCACGAGCACGTTGACGTGCGGCAGAATGTGCGTCATGCACTCGTGGGCGAGTTGCTTGGCGCTGAACCCCGGCTTCCACCGCCAGAGCTTGTTGCGAAAGTTCAAATCGCACGAGACGCCGATGCCCCGCTCGTGCGCCAGGCGAACCAGCTCGAGCGTGGCCAGGTAGGCGTTTTCGCTCAGCGAGGGGGTGATTCCCGTGACGTGAACCCAGGTGACCCCGCGCAAGGCCTGGTCGAAGTTGTACTCGTGCGGCGCCGCCAGACTGATGGCGCTGTGATCGCGGTCGTAAACCACCAGCGAGCTGCGCTGGTTGGCCCCCGTCTCGACAAAGTAAACCCCCAACCGGCCGACGTCGCGGCGCACGAGGTAGTGGGTATCGATCCCCAGCCCGCGCAGAACCGTCACCAGCGAGTCTGTGACGACGTTGGAGGGTATCGCCGTCAAATAGCGGCTTGGCTGCCCCCACATGGCCAGAGCGGCGCAGACGTTCGCCTCCGCGCCGGCGAAGGTTACGTCGACGCTTCCGGGCAGCACCTGCCGAAAACGCAGGTGACCCTCGGGCGCCACCCGCAGCATGATTTCGCCGAATGCCAGAAACATAGAGAACACCAACCCAATGAATGACGTCTGTTGCCGTAAACCCTTTCTGCGCCGCCCCGTCGCAGACCGACGCATCTTATCTTACTACAGGCAGACAACAACGTTTGGCTAGCCCCGCCAAACCGCATAAGTGGGAGTTTTTCTCATCCCTCAGAGGTACACCGGACGATTACCCCCAATACAGGGAAGCGTCTCGCAAAACAACGCACTTACTGCCACCGAGGGGGGTCGTGGGCAAGTCGGCTCGACTGATCTGTTTGACGGCCGTTGCCTTGATTCTGGCCGCCGTTTGCCACGGGTCCGCGGTCGGAGGGCATAAGCTTCGGCAACGCACCTGCAACCGTTGTGGCGTGCCGTCCTATCGCTATGGGTTCGACGACCCGCGGCACTTCATTCGGGTTGTGGCCGTGGCGTCGGTGGAGCAACCGACGGCCGTAGCGGGCCTGACAAGCCACGCCGGGCGCACGGTACAGCGAAAAGTCTTCAAGTTGCCCTTGTCCACGGTACCTGTGGCGACCTCCGATCCGATCCAACTGTCGCGTATGTCGTTGGCCATCTACGACAACGGGCAGATCGTCGCCACGGGGCAGATCGATCATAACGGCGGGCCGTATAAGGCGATCCAGGGAAATAACGTCGTCGTCCGGTTGCGCGCGTTTGCAGGCACCCCACAATTCACCGGACCTCTCGACAACGCTCCCATGCTGTGGCAAACGGAGCGTACTTTGTGGGCCACCCGCGACCGTCCGCAGATGATTTCGCTTGTCCCGCTGCCGGGTGACCCTTGCCGGGCAGGCAGCGCGACGGAACTGACGGTGCCGCCAGAAGCGTCGTTCGACGAAGCGATACGCCAGCATTTCAACGAAATCACCCATCTCGAGATCGAGCTCGAATACCGGAATGACCGTTGACTGGCGACGGTCAACGATCGTTCGTCCAAGGAGGGGCGACGGATGCGACACCTTCAATTTGCGACGCTCAAGGGCGCCTTGATCGGGGTGGCCGCTCTGTCGATCTGCGTCTTGGATATCGCCGGCGCCATCGAACCGAAGGCTGCCGGATTGAACGAACTCGTCGTCTACGATCCGGGCCGTCACGAACGCGGCCTGCCGGCGGTCGAGTTCACTCCCACGCTCGACGGGAAGCTGAAGGTGGACATCCCGCCCGCGGTGCATGTCCATCGTTACTACTACAGCGGCGACAAGGAGTTCCAGGGACCGGTGATTCCGGGCGGCCCGACGATCGTCGTGGCCAACCATCCCAAGACCGGTCAGCGCATGTATGTCGACGCGGTCCTTCCCGCGGGCGCGCCCAAAATCGCCCACAACACCTGCGGCATCACCTACGTTTACCCGCACCAGCGCGTGATCATCACTTTCTCAAAGTGGCACACCGACAAGGCCACGGTGGAATACGCCTGCGGCGAGGGCCTCGACCGGCGCTGGCACGACTTCAAAACGGCGTGTAGCGCGCGTACGCATGCCGCTTTGCAGCGCTCGCCGCTGGTTCAGGCCACCAAGGACACGGTTTGCGACGTCGGCAAAATGGCGCTGGGAGCCAAAGACGCGGCTGGCGAGACCGCCGCGAACGTCATCAACAAGGGGCGCGAGATGGCCCACGTGATTCCCGGCGTGACGCCATTAAAGAGCTACGCCGAGCAGCATCGGGAGCGCGCCGCCCAGAACGCGATCCAGCATGAGACGGCGCGCCGCGAGCGCGAACCCACCGAGATGTCGGCCGCGCGCGCGGCGGCGCGAAAGAACACTCAAACCTGGCACAAGAGATGGCTGTTTGGCCACAGTGCCACGGACACGACGACAAAATAACGGTGATGCGGGCCGAGCCCCGCCGCCTGCCAGTTCACATCCGCCCGTTCAGGGCTTCAGAACAAGGGGACTGCCATGAACCATTCGTGGCGCAATCGACGTTTGATGTTGATGATCGGCGTATCGCTGGCGCTTGTTGGCTGGTTCGCCAGCCAATCGGACGAGGGCGCCGGCCAGACGACCGGTGCGCCGACGGCCGCCAGCGGCTCCGCAAACGGTGGCTCGACTTCGCCGCCCCCGGCCCAACCACCCGCCACGATCACGCTCAAGACGGGGTCGGGCGACGCGATCGACCCGACCCGCCTCCTGACCCTCAATTACGACGACACCCAGAAGAAATTCTCGGTAGACATAACCGGATTTGCGGACCCCGGCAAAGGGGGCACGTTCGCCCTCACTTCCGGGGCGATTCCCCTCGTGTCGTTCGCCGTGGCCCCGAACGACACCCTGGCCAAGCACCTGCCGGGCAACCTGATCGTTCCCCTCGAATCGATTTTTGACCAGGGTTCCCGGGAATTGCTGGCGACATGGAGACCCACGGGTGCGGAGGCTCAAACGAGCCAGCCGCTCAAGCTGAAAATCGACACGCACGGGCCGATGCTCGACAACGTCAACCTGGTCGGCGACCCTGCGGTCGGCCTGTCGCTCGTGCTGACGTTCGCCAGCGACGACCTGGACACAGGCACCGCCGGCAAGGCCGATAACTACCAGATTGTCGCCCTTCGCCAGGACGATTCACCGGGGGCAAAGCTGAGCCTTACCGACGACAAAGTTTCCGTCGATCACAAAGTGGTCAAGCTCGACCTCGGCCGGCTTCTGACCGGCAACTATCAAATTACGATCAACGGCACCGCGCAGCTCACCAGCGCCGCCGGTGCCACGGTGAATCCTCTCGTGGATACCTCGGGCAACCGGGCTGGCGGACGCGGTAGCAGCGGCAACGACCAGAAGCGACGATTCTCGTCGTTTCCGTCGGCCGAGCAGGGTCCGCAGATCGAGTTTCCCGAATACTTGCCCACCGCCCCGCAACCCAAACCCGAACGCCGTGCGAACCCCGACGACCACGTCGAAACCCGCGTGGTGCGGCTTTATTACTACCGCGACGCCGCGCGCGTGGCGCAACTCATCAATCGCACGGTCAAATCCTACAACCGCGCCGCGGTCACGCAGGCTCAGCAGCGCGCGGAAGACGCCCGGACCCGCGCGGACCAGGCCACGGACCAGCGGCGGCACGATGAACGTGAGGCGGTGAGGGCCGCGACCGAGTTGCGGCAAGCCGAGCATGAGCTTGCCGCGGCAAAACAGCAGGCGGCGGACGCCGCGCAGCAGATACCGCAGGTGCAGTCCCAGCTTAGCGGGCTCGTCAACCAGCAGAACGACCTAAATTCCGCTATCACTGCGGACCAGACGAAGGTGAACACCATCAAGCAGCAATTGCAAGCCGCGCCGGCATCAACCGGCCAGGCTGAGGAACTGCCCGCGCCGGCAACCCAACCATCAGCCAGTGCCCAGCCGGCCGGCCAACCTTGGAGGAACGTCTATCGTCGCTTGACCTTCCAGCAGCCGGCACCTGCCGCGCCAGCGGCGCCAACCGCCCCCACAACAACCACCGCGCCGACCCAGGCCGATCTGCAGGCGGCGCAAGCCGACCTGACCTCGCTTCAGTCGCAGCTCAGCGCCAACGTGCAGAGCCAAAGCGACCTCAACAACCGGCTCAGCGACCTGAACGCCGCCGTCGCCCAAGTCCAGGCGCTTTCGACCAAGGTAGCAACACTTAGCGCCCAGGCCGCCAACGCCAACGAGCTCTCGCTTGTTGACGCCGACAAAGAGGAGCGCGCCCGCGAGGACCAGTTCCGGCAGGAAGTCGCTGCCGCCCATACCGATCCCGACACCTACGCCCCAGCCAAGCTCGACTCGATCGATCCCGTGGCCCAAGTCTCGGTGAGCGTCATCGGCGAGGGGCTGTTGCAGTTGCGCGGCCCCTTAAAAGGCATCCTCGAGATCAAGTCGATGATCGCCGACGAGATCGACGCGCCCGTCGGCCAGGTGAAGGTCGACATTATCACCGTCCAGGTCAACGGAGAAAAGGGCGAGCGGATGGAAAAGCCCGTCGGCATGATCGACGCTCACTTGGGCCTAGGGCGATTTCTGACCGCCCACTCGCTCATCTTGATGCGCAAAGCGGTCCAGGTCGAGGCCGCCCGAATCGCCATCGAGGCCGAGCAAGGCGGCCACTACCAGGTCGACCGAGACAGGAAATACTTGTATTCCTTTTTTGGCCGCGACTTCATCGATGAACTCTATGAAATGGACTCAGAGTTTCTACATACCGAGAACATGATTCTCTCGCTCCATTCGATGGACACGATCAGCCTGCACCGAGCGCTCTTCATTCTCGCATTGGCCAAAAACGACGTGCGCGAACGGATTATTGCCAACTTCATGCAGCTCGTGCAGAGCGACCTGGTGCAGGCTGAGTTTGACTATCGCCGCTCAAGCGAGTTGAAGCCGTATAAGACGCGTCACCTCCTTCCACACCACGACTACCCCGATTACGAGGTCTGCACCTTCGAGGCCGTGCAACGCAACGCCATCGAGCGATACCACTTCACCAACTTCCGTTCGTTCTTCCAGAACGTCTGCTGCGACGGCGACACGATGAATCCTGTTCAGCGGGAGTTCATTCGCCTAGCACAGATATTCAAGGCTCGACTCATGGCAGAAACAGAATTGAAGCAACGGATCATCGAACGAGCGCTTGTGGAAGACGACCGAGAGCGCAGCATTGAGCAAGAGGATGCGCTCGCCTCGAATTTGCGCGGTCAGCTCCTTGACTTTGCCCAGGCCAAGCAACTTGGCCAACTCAAAGTAAACGACGCCATGGTGGACGCCTTCAGCAACCTTGAAAATGCAATCGCCCAGGCCCGCGCTGATAACAAAAGGCTCTTGGCGGAGGCGTCCGCAGCGCAGCAAGAAGACGCCTCGCAGTTCGTCCAGTGGTTACGGGAAGCCGTCGGCTCTCGCGACAATCCGGTCCTCTTGCGGGCAGCGACAGAGCGTGCTGCGGCCGTCATAAGTCATCAAAGGCAGCTATATGATAAAATGCGAGCGATTAACCCGCGAACAGAGGAAAGCGAAACGGAGTATCACGACGCTATGGCCACGCTGGCCGAAGAGCAGGAACGACTCACAAACGCAATTAGGCAGCCGGCGGTAGCCGAGGCCCAAGTCCGCGTGACATTCGCTAAATTGTATAGTACGTTCTCTTCCTATGAAGCGGACTTGCGCAAGAACGCTTGGGGTGAAATCGAAAGGCGCCTGGATAGACTTGAAGCGTCGGTGAGTGCTTCGCGGATCAACTGGGGGGACGTTCGCGATGCAGCGCAGTCCTTAAGGGACGCAGTCGATTCGCTGTCGAAAGACAAGTATCCGAAACTGTATGAAGCGTACGACGCAGCGCTCTCTGCTGTCCAGGAGTTGAAGCGACAGTACGCACACTATGAGAACGCCCGCTCCTTGCTTGCCTCGACGCGCTCGCCGCTCGATCGCAAAAAGCTGCTCGACTATCTAATCGATGAAAAGCATGAGAAATACATTGATATTCTGGAAGGGACGCGGTCGCATATTGCGACGGTCGATAATTACCTGAAGCGATTGGCGATCGCCTTGGAGGACGATTTCAAGGTCCAGTTTTATGAGCCTGCGTTCGTGCGGATTCGTCGAGCGGCGCGGCAGTGGGACGTGACCCTTGGTCAGGTCGAAAGAACCTCTATATTAACTAACAATAGAGCGTTTGCTAAGGTCACGCCGCAGGCCACGATGGAGTTTGACTTACCCAAGCGCGACATCGTGTTGGTCGAGGCGCTCAAGGGCGCTCAGGCTGTGACGCAGGATATGGGGGCGCTGCTGAACGATCCGACCTTCCTGGCCACCTTCAAGCTGATGGGCGGAGGGCCCTTGCCGGCGAAAGTGCAGAACGTGGTTCCGCCCCTGCCGAGCAGCACCGATGAACAGCGTATGGGTCACACGTCCGACCCGCAGCGGCCCATTGGCAGCTCGCTCGAGGCGCTGATTCCCGATCCGGCGATCTACAAGTTCGAAACGGGAACCGGCTATGAGATCCGTCCCGTGATTCAACCGGATGGGGATTCGATTGTGTACAACTTCCTTTATATGTACACGACCAACGTGCGGGAGCCCGTTCGCGCCGATGAAAAGCACCTGGGCCGCGTAAAACAACACTTTATCGACACGCAGGTGCAGACCACGAGCTTTGAATTGCGTGAGGTCAGCCGCTACCAGGTTGCCTTGAAAGCGGCCAGAACCGGCCAGGGAGTGCCGTTGCTGCAAAACATTCCGATCGCCGGGGTCCTCTTTCGCCCTCTTCCCAGCGCACAGTCGGCCATTCAGGAGAACATTATCCTGGCGCAGTCCGTGGTCTATCCGACGCTGTTTGACTTGATGGGGCTGCGGTGGGCCCCGAGCATCGTCGATCTGGACCATGTGTCGGTTCGAGACACGGGACATGTGGCCCGGGGACGGAATCAGGCGATCACGAACTCGATCTTCGATATAACGTCGAATCGCGTCGACGAGATGCTCGACATCAAGAATCAGTCGCCAGAGAACGACAGGCCTGACCTGCGCCGGCGGCACACCCAGCCGTCGCCGAACCACCCGGGAGGCTATCAGTACCCCGGCAAAGTCACTGATCCGACGGGTGAAGGGTTCCAAATCCCGGACCGGCGACCCGCCGAAATGCGCGATCCGCCGTACGACCGGCGCTTCCGTCGGCCGATTCGCTTCGAGGAAGTGCCGTCGGTCGAAGAGTACGAACCGGTGGGAGGGGACGCCGATGCGCCCAGCCAGGAAGGACCGTCCCTGCTTCGTGGCGGCACGTCGCGCCGAACAGCCCGGACGGATCTGGAAGCAAGGGGAATGGCGAGGATGAGGAGCAGTGTGCCCGATGCCGATGACAAGTTCGGGGCAATCCCGCAGCACCGGGTGCCCGAGGCTCGTCGTGGACGAGTCGGTCAAGCTGAGTTGGCGGTGCCTGCATCGCCCCAGCGTGACATGGCATCTGGGCGGCGAGTTATGGAACCCCCACCATCGCGAGCGGGCGCCACGAAGCCCGGCCGCGTCGTCCTACGGACACCTGACGCGAGGCCGTGAAAGCTTAGGTCAGATAAACGAACGCCGAATGCACCTCCGTGAAGGTTGCCGTGTCATGGTCGGTAAGTGTCAAGATGCAACTCATCACCGAGTTCGCAAAATCGCTTGACTGGTCGATGCCGTGCGCGGCGCAAATGAATTTCCACAAACGTATCAGATCGAGTGCGGTGGCGGCGCTCGTGCATCCCCTGGATGTCAGGACGTCGATCATCCAAGTCCGCACCTGTACGTACAAGCTCCCCGCAGAGACGGGGATGGGTTCGGCGTGCGACAGGTCCAGCCCAGCGGGAAGATCGCCTACGGAAGAGGCGGATGCCATCTCGTTCTTTCCTGCTTTCTTTTTTGCCATGGGTGACTCAGTTGCTTACTTCGGTGCCGGTGAGAAAGTGATCCAGAGCGGCTGCGTCGTTTGCAGACTGTCGCCAGACACCCGAACCGTTTGACCGTTTTGAGCGTTGACGACGATGGTGTCGAACTGAACGTAGCCCTCGACCCTCACCGCGGAAATCTTATCCTTTGCAGACAAGGCGCCGCCTATCTGGGGACGCAGAAACTCGACCAGGTCAATGGCCGCGGCGCTTAGATTGCATTTGCCAGGCAGGTCGGCGTTGGCCGGCTTGTCGGGCTTCTCGTAGGTGAATTCGATATCCCAGGTCTTGGTGATCGCCACCTCTTTCTGTTGGTCGGGCTGGTCGTGATTGGCCTCCGTTGCCAAGAACATGCGGATCGTAAACTGCGCCGTCTGTTTCGCCGGCATGAAGCCGATCGGCTTGTGGTGGTTGTGGTAGAGAATCAGGACCGGATTAGCCGGGAACGTGATGCCGCTCCAAACGTCCTTTCCCTGGTCGGTCGTGTGTTCGACCTCGTCTCCTTTGTATTTGATGTTGGCGGTCAGCGCCGTCGAATTGAATTCGACGGAAGGCCCAGCCTGCGCCGGGGCTGCGGCGGGTGCGACTGCAGCCGGGGCCGCGACGAACGTAGCCGGTACCTTCGGCACATCGGGCGTGTCGCCGAAGCGTAAATAGCGTCGATCGCCGGACATAACGTACACGGTCTTCGTGTCTGCACCGTTCTCTTGGCCATCGTCCTTTCGGTACCAAGCGATGACGGTGACGGCGGTGAGGTTATCACGATCTGTCGGAAGGCCGCGTAGCAGGAAATTCCTGTACTTCCCGCGACTCAGCGTCCATTCGGACACGGGCGAGAGGCCATTGGCTCGCTTATAGGAAATACGCACATCCGCATCCCAGGGTACATCGACGTGCAAAGCCGCGTTTCCACTCTTGGGGGCGAGAAAGAGATCTTCGTCCCGCATCAGCCACTCGGGGCGAGGGGCGCGAGCGCTGGCGGCGGAATTGCAAGCTGTGGACGACACAGTTGGCTGAGTCGCCGTTTCAGCGCAAATCGGGGCGCTCGGCCGGGCGACCGAATCGGCGTAAACGCGAGAGCGATGATGCCGCGCAAACGGGTGCGCAACGGCGGGGGCACCACACGCAAAGAGCAAAGCCGACCCAAGGACGAATGCGACTAATCGCGTCATTGCGGAACCTCATCAACTGCTGCTGAACAAGTTTGCTGGTTAGCGATCACCATAATTGCCGCGCGCGGCGAAATCAAGACTTCTGAGGGGGCACGTACTAGCCGTCTGTAACCGCGCCGATCTGATTGAAAAGGCCGCAGAAAAGGTAGAATTAAGACAAACGACGAGTGAGCGGTTGTCTGGAACCCCCTGAAGATAGCATAGCTCAATGCTTACCGTTGGCCACGCCGCAGACGGCACGGAAATTACCGCGCCGCTGGAACAAGAATTCGAAATCCAGCTTCCCGAGAACCCGACGACCGGTTACCGGTGGCACCTGGCGGACGGCTCCAGTGAAACGTTGCAGGTGGTGGACGAGCACTTCGACACGGCGACCGCAGCGGTCGGTGCCGCCGGCCAACGAAGATGGACGGTTCGGGCAACCGCGCCGGGCTCTCACCCATTTCGGTTGGAAGAACGACGGTCGTGGGAGCAAAAGCCGATTCGAACGTTCTCTCTGACCGTGAAGGTCGCATCGCCGCCTTGACACGGTTACTCGACGAGCCGAATGGTCCAGAAATCGTTCGACAAATTGTCGTCGAGAAAATAGGCGTAAGGCATGTAAAAATAGCCCTGATCTCCCCAACCCGTTCCCCACGAATTGCGGCAAATGAAGACTCGGTCGTCGTTATCGTAGCCCACCGCCACGACGGCGTGACCGCCCAGCACGGCCTCGCCAGACTTGGGCATCGGCACCCAACCCGCGTTGTCGCCCATGGCGACTTCCTTTGACTCGAAGCTCTCGTAAACGGTGAAGCCAAAGACGAAGGGGAAACCCTCAGCCAGGCAGCCTTTCATGTCGGCCAGGTTCTGCGCCACGGACAAGTAGGTGAGCGCTTCGTGCTTGACCGCCTCGGCATAACACTCGTCGGAGGGCTGGGTGGCCGCCCGCGCACCCTCAGGAAAGAGGTTCGTGTTAGGATCGGCCCGCGTCATGTCATAGGGCCACATCGTTTCAGGGCAATCCCCCTGGCTGGCGACACTCTTGATGCCATCGCGAATCTGTGCACCCGCGTCCAAGGCGATCGTGCCCTCCATGGCCCGCTCGTTGTAATAGATGAAGAGCCGGGAGGGGGTGAAGGCGTCTTCGCCCTGCTTGATCATCGCAAACTCCAGCGCGGCCGCGATGGCGTTGCCGGTGCAGCTACCGACCGGGCCCTGGTCGTAAACCGGCGGGCAATGCGGGCGCAGATCGACGGTCGTCTCCGAATCCGCGGTGGTCCTGCGTCCCGGCGCCGCATAGGTGAAGTCGCGGTGGTCGGGCAGATCCGGCACCCAGCCATATCGTGCGTTCGTCCGTTTCTTTGCGATCTTGGGGCCGGTCTTGGAGCTCTTTTTTAAGGTCATCGCCTGGTTCCTTTCGTATGGTTACCAGAGGTTGCTCTCCCGGAACGGGAACGGGTCGATCAAATTGCGGCAAGCACGAGCTTGGATTGGTTGAAAAAGCATGATCGGCGGGACGACATGCTGTTCGTTCACTCCGCGGGTTCGTGGATCGTAAAGGGCCACTCGGCCTCCTGACCGTCGGGATTGACGATCTTGAATTTGTGTGGGGCGGCCAGCCATCCGGCTAACGGCGCGGCGGCGCCGCGCGCCTGCCAGGTCGCCAGGTCGGTCAGCGTCAGTTGCAGCGTGGCGGCGAACGACTTGTCGGCTGCGCCGGCGTCGTCGTGGATCACCTTCAGGGTCGCGTCCATTTGCGCGTCGGTCTCTTGTCCGTCGGGCGGTGATGCCTTAACGACGACGCCGTCGATGTAAAAATCGGCCTTGGAGGAAAGATTCCGGCCTTCCAACACGACGACCAGCGACGCCGGCACGGCCGCGGCCGGCGGGGCTGCGGCAACCGCGGCGACGTGCTGGGCCGCAATCGAGTCGATGATCGGCCCTGGCTTGCGGGCCAGCTTGCCGCCCAAATAGCCGGTGGAACTGATGCCCATCATGTACAGCAGCCCGTCGGGAATCGGCGGAAGCTGTTCAATTGTGGAGGGGTTGCTGATCACGATCAGAGACAAGAATCCGATCACGCTCACGCAGGTCCAGACAAAGAACTGCAGCCGCTCGGCCGCCACAACGCCGCCGGAGGTCACGAAGTCGGCGAAGGAAGGTAAGACCTTGCCGGCCCCCTTCGGTCCGTGAACGCCCGTGATGGCCTCGGCGCCCACCATCGTGCCGAGACTGACCAACAGCAGGCTTGCCAGATTTTGCGGAACCGGCGGAAGCTCGATGTGCGCCTGGATCATGCTCCGGGCGATCGCCAGATAGGTGTACCCAAAAATCGCGGCGGTGGTCCACAGGTAGAGCTGCAGCTTCGACAGACTGTAGGTGTCGGTCTCCTTGTCGAGGAAGAGAACCTGCAACGGGCCGTAGTCCGTTCCGTCGATGCGGTGCGAGCCCACACCGCCTCGAATGACAAAAAACACGACCACGACCATGAGCATCGTGAGTGCCGCCGACAGGAGCAACGGCTCGAACTCGGAGACGCATGAAAACGTGACTTCCTGGTCGTTGGAGACATCGTCGCCCACGCGCACCGCAATCTTGGTCTGGCCTGCGCGACTGGGAACGTCGTAGATCACCAGCTCTCGCGAGCTGACCACCTTCGCGCGTAACGTGCCGTTGTTGGTCTCCGCCTGCCCGCTGTCCGTAAGACCGACTTCTTCCATGTCGTTGCGAATCAAGACGTTGTCGGCCACGCGGTGACTGAACCCGCTGCCGAAAAGCCTCAGCTTGACACGCGAATCTCTCGGGTACACGACCGCCGGTTCGACTCCCGTCAGCTTGAGAGGATCCGAGGGCTCGCGCAGCACCGTGAAATCGTAGTTGTGACCGGGCACGGGCACCGGCAGCGGCCCTGTGGCGACGTGGTTTACCGTGACGGTCACGCGGACCGTATTCCTGCCCAGGGGCGCATCATCCGGGACGGTGAACAGGATGTAACTGCGGTCGCGGGCAAGTGACGTCCGAGACGCGGCAACATCGCCCACCCGGATCTCGAAATCTTTGACCGACCCGGCAAAGTTAGTCCCGAAGATACAAACCTGCGTGCCTCGAAGTGCTTCGGCAGGTTCGAGCTTCGTCACCGTCGGCAGCGATTCGGCGGTGGCCGGCGTGTTATCGTCGGCGGCGCAACAAATGGCAGAGGAGTGCAGGCAAATGACGACCAGAAAAATCAGGCGAGTGAGCACGCCACGTCGAAAGCGCCCGGTTATTGAAATGGGGCACATCTTTGCGTCCGGTCGCTTTATCGCCTTGCAGCGCGAAACAAATCCATCGGCGAACGACTGCCGCCGATGCACATCGTTAACTGCGTACCATTGCAACCGGCGCCTTGGCCGGAGCAATGATGTTCCAATCAGTTATCGAAAGCGTTGTTCAACGCGTTGGCCAATCGAATGCCTGCGCGTTGCAATTGTTCGCGGACAATGGCCTTACGAGTCTGTATGTATTCTTGGTCCAGGTCGACTTCATCCGCGGGAAGCGCGCTTCCCTCTCCATCGATATATGCCTTGTCGACGGCGAGCCGGTGTGCCTCCCAGGCCCAGTCCTGCGGGCTGCCCTGGGCCCAGTCGCGGCGCTGATCGCTCGTAATACTCGAGTTGAGCCGCTGGGCGGTGTCTTCGGGCGTCAGGTGGCGGAGGTTCTCGTTCTCATACACGAGGTTGTCGTCCCAGACGGCGTGCAGGTTCAAATGATGTTCATGGTGCTCGCCGTAGGAAGCTACGTGGACATTATTGCCGCCGTGATCGCCGTTCCGCTCCGCGCAGTGCAGCGGCTGGTGGATGTCGCCGACAAAATGCACCACGAACAGCAGCGCCTCTCTGCGGTCGCGCTCCTTGGCGGAGGGGTCGGCCAGTTTGTCGAGAAAACGATTCAGTTGATCGACGATGCAGTCGTTGTTGGAGCAATCGCGGCCCGCATCGTACGAATCAGCATCGAAGGGAATGTCGACAAAGTGCCACTTGCTGTTGTTCGGATACCGGTTGCCGACGACGTGGGCGAGGCGATGGCCCGGTTTGATGTCGTCGGCCCAACTGGCGTTATCGTCGGTCGCGATCGACTGTCCCAACAGGCCGTAAATCGCCGTCTGGGCCTTGTTGGAAAGATTCAAGTCGGCAATCTTGGCCACGATCAGATGGCCGTTCCTTCCCCAAGCCCACAAGTTCGGCGGCGCGATCAGGCCCCCGACCGTCACCGCAACCAACCACGTCGCGAGACGAGGGGGAAGGAAGCCGAACCCCCTGCCAAGCCGATACGCGAGTGTCCGAATTGAACGATCGTGATCCATCGATGCCATGCTTATCACCCTGGTTTTAAGTCGAGAGTTAAATTCTTTTTCAGCCCTTCGCGCGCACACTACGCCCAGACCGACCCGAAGCGTAAGAGCGTAAGCGAGGGTTACGCCGGACTTCCCTCTTACGCTTCGGGTTGGTGTGGGCTGGTGGATAATCCAGACTGGCGCCCGCACTGCGCTAACGGCCACTTTGACGCGTGCCAAATCACTGTTCAATCACCTTTCAATCACACTTCGATCAATGTTCGCGCGGCGGGGGCGTCCGAAGAAAAGGACGAGCGGGAGATGCCCGGGGCGCTTGGGCCCACGGCGAGGTCGCGTGCACGTCAAGCGTTCTGCGCGCCACGTTTGCCGACGGGTGCGGGCGCCTCGCCTGCGGGCCGGTTCTCGAATACGCCTTAACCGACCTGCCCGGTTTGCTGCGTCGTATCAAAGCGGCGCGAGGCCAACCTCACTCGCCAGTTCCAGCGCAGGGCGCCGTCGTCGGCGTGAAAGTCGATCAGTTCTTGCCGGTCGTTCAACTTGTAGGCGGCGATCGCCAGGTGGTGCGGATCGTTGCCGCCGGGACGGCAGGCGAGCGGCTTGGGCACGCGGGCCTTCCAGCCGGCGGCTTGCAACGCCGTCAACGCAGCCGCCAGGCTGCGCGCCTGAACCGGCAGACGGAGGATCACTTCGCCCGTGACGCTCAGTTCCCGCAGGTCGGTGTCATAGAAGGGAAGGACCGGCGCTTGATCGCGAGCCGATCGACGATACGTGGCTTTGATCTCTTTCATGGCGGTCGTTCATGGAGGCACGAGTGGCGGCGACCGAGCCCCAGTTCCAGCCAATCCCTTTATCGGAGTCGATCATGGATGGGTCAATCAAGTGAAACGCGGTGAATCCTTCGGAGGCGTTTTTCGCTTTTTGCTTCTTGACGGGCGTGTAGTCACAATAAGCGGTCTGTGTCTACCTAACGGGGTAATATAGCGGCGCCCCGCCTAAACCGCCATGAGTTTTGTGTTAAAAGTGATCTTTTTTCACTTTTCTAACAGCTCCTGCGATTTTCGCCGCGGGAACCAGCGACCGTTGGACGGCTCCGCTCCCCTTCCGACTCGAATCGGGCCGCGTTCTTGTTTTCCCACCCAGCTGGTGCCATCGAGAGGGACGCCCGGCCCGCGGTCGGGCTGGCGATGGCGAATGTCATCGGGGTGGGCACAACTGGCCGGCTCTGGTAAAATTTGGAGCTTAAGCCGGCACGGCAACGAAAGTGGGAAGCGGGGCAACGCAGCTCGGACCGGGCGGCCCCATCGCGGAGGGGTGCAGCAGTCGATCGCGGGCCTACCCTTCGTGTCTGCAACGTCTTCCCGGGTCAACAGATAATTGCAACCGATGCTCCACGGCGGCGACCCCGTCATCCAACTCCCAACCAGCTCTCCTCGGAGTGTCCACGTGCATCGTGCCCTTGTGCGTTTTCTGGTTGTTTTGGCAGCGCTCTGGTCCCCCTGCGTTCGCGCAGAGCCGGGCAAGCCCGGCGAGGTTGATCCTGCGGCGCCGGCTGACAGCGACCGATCGGCCGCCGTGCCTCCCGCCGCCGTGCTGGACTTCGACGATACCGTCGAGCCGTTCACGCCAGTGCGGACACGAAGCGAAGCCGAAAACGATCGCATCGAAGCCCTCGGCCTTTTCGCCGCCGCCCGAGTCGACGAGCAGGAAGACCGCACCTACCAGGCCCTGCGGCGCTACCAGCGGGCCACCCGCTTCGATCCCTCGTCGCAGGTTGCTCGCCGGCAGGCGGTCGTGCTCGCCATGCGGCTCGCCGACGGAGGATCGTCGCAGCAGGAAAAGGAAGGCCATTGGCAGTCGGCCTTGCGTTACGCGGCAACGAACGAATTGGGGATCAATGAAGCGGGCGTGCTGTGGGAGCTGGCCCGACATTTTGCTCAGGAGGAGCAGTACCCCGAAGCATTGCGCTATTTTCGCGCGGCTCGGGCGTTACAGCCCGAGAAACGGTCGACCGGCTACCTGATCTTGTCGCTCGACGTGGGACGGATGGCCTACCTGACGCATGAATTTGCCGCGGCCGCCGACGCCTTCGGCGAGGTGATGGAGGCGCTGGAGCATCCCGACCAGTCCGGCTTGGACGAGCGCTTCCAACGGAGCCTGCTGGCCGGAAAAGACCGGGCGGCGGCCCAGACGCAGCTTTACCTCCTTTTCGCCGAGGGTTTCCTGTCTGCGGAACGCTTCGACCAGGCCACCGCTGCTTTCGAGAAACTGAACCGCATCTCACCCAACCCCGCCGTGCTGGCCTTCCGACTGGCACGAGTGGAAGATGCCCGTAAGCAGCCGGCCAAAGCACTCGAGCTTCTCCAGGCGTATTTCGACGCCAAGGAAACCAGCGAGGGGCTGGCGCCGTATCTGTTGTTCGTCGAACTCGTCCGTGGCCGCGAGGCAAACAACGACAACTCCAAACCGGCCGACGACGTCATTTCCAAGGTGGCCGAGCTGCATCACCGCGACCCGGACAATCGGCTCGTGACCCTTTTTCTGGCCGAGCAATACCGGGCGGCCGAACGATTCGATCAGGCCGAGCCGCTCTACACGACCGTGCTGGCGGGCAATCCTTCGTCGCTCGCCTACCGGGGGCTGGCGGCAACACAACGGCGATTGAAGCGAACCGAGAACCTGCTCGCTTTGCTGGGCGATCTGGCAGGAAAGACCGGAAGCCTCGAAGCGTTGGGGGACGAGACGAAGGCCGTTTCCGCCGACAAGGATCTGGTTGAGTCGCTCGTGCGGACGGCGCGAGACCGGCACCGGGCCGACCCCGACAGCATCGGATTCGGCCAGCGACTGGCCACGGCCCTGGTGGCCCTCGAGGCGGCGCGATACGACGATGCGAGCGAATTTTTCGAGCTGGCGATGAAGGTCAACCAGGAAAGCGCCAAAGACCTCTACCGGACCTGGGGCGTGGGACTGCTCACCAAGCAGCGTTACGACGACGCGGCCACCGTGCTCAAGCGCGCTATCGACGAGCGGGCCGTTACCGTGGGCGACCCGACGCTCCATTTTTTGCTGTCGGGGGCGCTTGTCATGGCCGGCAAAACGGACGAGGCCCTTGCGGCCGCTCAGCACGCCGCCAGCCTCGCCCCGCGTTCGCTGCAGGTGGCCTTCCGAGCGGCCTGGATTCTCTACTACGCCAAGCGGCACGAGGAGGCCGCCGCCGCTTATAAGGAACTCATCCGCCGATTCGACGAAGAGGAGCAGTCCGACGACGCGCGGCAGCAACTGCGCGGCGCCCGGATGGTGCTGTCGAACATCGCCGTCATCGAGAACGATACCCCGGCCGCCGAAGAATGGCTGTCGCAGGTGCTCGACGAGTTTCCGGGCGACATCGGCGCCCAGAACGACCTGGGCTATCTGTGGGCCGACCAGAACAAACACCTGAAGATGGCGCAGGGCATGATCGAGCGGGCCGTGGCGGCCGAACCCGACAACGTCGCGTTTCGAGACAGCCTGGGCTGGATTCTCTACCGCGTCGGCCGCTATGAAGACGCGGTGGCCGAACTGAAAAAAGCCGTCGCGGCTGCGGACCCCGACGGCACGGTGCTCGAACACCTGGGAGACGCCTGTCTGGCGGCCGGCCAGCGCCAGGCCGCCGAGGAAGCCTGGCAAAAGGCGCAAGCCGAGTTTGAAAAAGACGCCGACGCCGACAAGATCGCCCGCATCAAACAGAAGCGGGCCGCGTTGCCGGCGCAGGAAGCAAACAAAGAGCAATGAAGTGGAATGTTTGCGGGGAGCGTCCAGCGCGTCCTGCTCTCCCTTCGGTCGAGGGCACTTCGCCCCATCCCTTCAACCCTAAACCAAAGCACTCTCACTTTCGGAGCAAGACAAGCCGATGGCTGGACATTCGCACTGGGCCAATATCGCTCACAAAAAGTCGCTGATCGACGCGAAGCGCGGCAAGCTGTGGAGCAAGTTGTCGAAGGCGATTATCGTGGCCGCCAAGATGGGGGGAGGCGATCCCGAAGCGAACCTCCGCCTGCGCTACGCCATCGACGCCGCCCGTGCCGTGAGTATGCCCAAGGACAACATCAACCGGGCCATCAAGCGGGGGACCGGCGAACTGGACGGCGGCAACCTGGACGAGGTCCTGTACGAGGGGTATGGTCCGGGCGGCGTGGCCGTGCTATGCGAAATTCTGACCGACAATCGCAACCGAACGGCCAGCGAAATCCGCAAGGTCTTCGAGCTGTCGGGCGGGAAGCTGGGTGAAAGCGGCTGCGTCTCCTGGATGTTTGAGCGCAAGGGGGTGTTTCTCATCCCCGCCAGCCAGATCGAGGAAGACGCTTTGATGGAGCTGGCGCTGGAGGCGGGCGCCGACGACGTCAAGCGAGACGGCGACCTGTACGAGGTGACCTGCGATCCGGGCGTCTTCCAGCAGGTGAGTGAGGCGCTGACGGCCCGCGAGCTCAAGCCCGAGACGAGCAAGATTGACCGCATCCCCACCAGCACGGTCGATCTCGACGCCGAGGCCGGCCGCAACGTGCTGAAACTGATGGAACGGCTCGACGACCACGACGACGTGCAGAACGTCTCGTCGAACTTTAACATTCCCGAAGAGGCCATGGCGGCGTTGGAGCAGTGAGGTCTCCGACGGGGAGTCTCTTCGTCCTCAGATTGACGACGTCCTTGTCCGTCGTTCGCCCTGCTCGGTTTTTCATTCCGCCTTGGCCTGCTTGAAGTTGCGCTTTCCACGGCATGATTGGGCACGGGGGTTGCATCCCTGGTTTTGACGTCCTGTTGGCAAGGAGGTCAAAGCCATGCGAGCTGCCTTAGCCGTGTTATTAGCGGGCATTCTCCTTGTGGCCGGCGCTGGATGCGCGGCTACGCGAAACACACATAGTTCCTTCTTTCGGCCGGCCGACTATTACTCGAGCGAGGGTGGGTACCGTCCCTGGAACGACGTGAACACCGGTGGCTTGCCGCCATTGAGCTTCTGGCCCTATGGCTGCGGCCCCTATGCATACGGGTCAAACTGGGATTCACCCACCGTCCGCCTGCCCCCGCCGTGATTCAGTCCAAGCCGCGATCTGCAGCGAGATTTCCTCGATGAGCCGCTCCAGAGAACCAGGGGCCAGCAAGGCAATCGTCTCCTGGTAAATACCCGTGCCGTAGACCTCTCGCGGGGGCAGGTAGGTGTGCAGAGAGCCGTTGACGACGGTTGCCACGATAATGGGTCGACCAGGAAAGCGGTCGCGGAGATGTGTCTGCAATATCTGGTAGTGCTCGGATTCAACGGCAACCCAGACCGCGTCGCCGAGCTGCCAGAGATGGATCGGAAACGGATACGGCCGGCCGGGCGTTATGTCCCGCAAACGCACCATCTGGCGATCGGCCACTTCGATCCGCGCGCGGCATTGCCGGGCAAGCCCTTCGTCGCCGGCGGCGCGGGCGGTCGTCTCGGCTTGCACTTGCCTCGCGCGTTCGGCGGCGAGCGATTCCAAGGTGGGCAAGCCGTCCCGGAGCGGCAAGTCGAGGGTCCAGTGTCGATACCTCCATAATCCCTTTAAGTGCAATTGATCGGGCGTCATGGGGGTGTCGTTCCAGACGCCGATCACCGCCCCAGAGACGACCGGACCGGCATATTCATAGTTCGTGCCCGGCGGCGACAACGACTCCAGGGCAGAAAGCACCGCGTGGCCGAGTAGCCGGCCGTTGGAGTCGGCGATCTCCACATCCCCCGTGAACCCGCGTCTGGGCCCGAGCTCGCCCGACGCCCCTTGGATGAAGAAGCAGGGCGCCTGGGTCGCCGTTTCGACCGCTTCCCGCATGGCGCCGACGTAGTCGGGACTGATGAGCCGGTTGTCCCAGGAGAGGGTGGTCGGGTGGCAGGCGTAGTTCACGATCGTGCCGCGTATCCGGCCGGTGAAATCGGTGATGCGGGCGACGACGAGGGTGTCGTCGGCTGGTCCGTCGGGGTTGAAACCGCAGACCCACCGCTGGTTGGCCGCGTCCCACAGGTCGCGGTTTGTCGCCAGCAAGCAGCGGCCGCTTGCGTAACTGAGGAGGGCCGGCGCGATCGTCTCTCCGGCCAGCCGCACGAGTTGAGCCAGGGTGTCCGCCAGGGAGTCGAGATAGGGGCCGATCAGTTCGCCGCCGGGTAGCTGGGCGCGCGACCGGTCCATCAGGCCGGCGCCGTGCGTGTGCGAAAACATCACCAGCAACTGCTCGCGCGGCACGCCCGCGCCTTCGGCGACCCTCGACAGAAGCTCCCTCATATCGTCGCTCCAGAGCAGGCAATGGTCCACGGCGATAAGAACGAGTTCGCGGTCGGCTGGCCCGTCGTCGCGGGGCCCCTCGGGCGACCCCACGTCGTGCCGTCGCCTCTCGGGCGCCGGCCGCAGGCACATCACGGTGGCCGTCAGCGGCCGATGGACGCCGGTCGAACGATCGTGCGTGGCGGCTCCCCACATCCGATGGTAGATGCCGACCGGGGGCGTGATGTCGCCACGTGCGATCCCGATTTGGCAAAGGCTGGCAGGAGGATCGATTTCCACATCTCACCACAAAAACGGTTTTAGGGCGGCGGTACGGGGCGGCCGGCCGTGACTAATTGGGAGGAAAGGTCTGCGCGCTGCCAGCCGCACGCCGCCGCGTCACTTGCCACACGGTGGCGCATCGGGCTGGTTGCTGCGCGCCAGAAATCACCTTACCATACGCGAATCCGATTTCATTTGACACGGCGCGCGGAGCTATGGCCATGCGATGCAAGATCGAACGCTCGAAGTTTTCTGTCCTTTCAGGCCTGTTTGGGCCAAGTGTGATCGGGATCTCGCTCGCCACGACCCTGGCGATATTCACCGCGGTGGCTGCCGCCGACGATGCGGGCAAGCCCGACAAGAAAGAAGACGCCGCCCCCGCCAAAACGGTCGGCCTGATCTCCAACGATCCGCGGGCCTTTGCGGGCTACAACCTGATGGCGCCCCTCAACTCGACCGACACGTACCTTTTCGACATGGAGGGACGGGTCGTGCGGACGTGGGCGAGCGATTGCTCGCCGTCGTTGTGTGCCTACCTGCTTGGTAACGGCCATGTGCTGCGCGGCGGCTCGATCGGAGCCGAGGCTCAGGTGTTCGGCCCCGGCCCCGGCGTGGGCGGCCGCGTCCAGGAGTTCACCTTTGAGGGAGAGCCGGTCTGGGATTTTCGCTTCTTCAACGCCAGGCAACTCCCTCATCACGACCTTACGCCGCTGCCCAACGGAAACGTGATGATGATCGTCTGGGACCGCAAAACGGCCGACGAGGCGATCGCCGCAGGACGGCGTCCGGAACTGACCGGCGACAGCCATCTGCTGGTCGACTCGCTGCTCGAGATCAGGCCGACCGGCCCTACGACCGGCGAGGTGGTCTGGGAATGGCACCTCTGGGATCATCTCGTTCAGGATTTCGACAGCTCCAAGCCGAACTACGGCAACGTCGTCGAGCGCCCCGAGCTGGTGAACCTGAACTTCGGTGAGGACGCACTGGCTCCGGTGGCTCAGAACAAGGACGCCGCCAACACCCTGAAAAGCGTCGGCTACATCGGTGCCAACACGGGGCCGGGACGGGCTCGGGCCAACCCCGATTGGACGCACTTCAACGGCGTGGCCTATAACCCGGCTCTCGACCAGCTTATGGTCAGCGTGCACAACTTCAGCGAGTTGTGGATCATCGACCACAGCACGACGACCGCCGAAGCGGCCGGCCACGCGGGCGGCCGCGGCGGCAAGGGCGGCGACCTGCTCTACCGTTGGGGCAACCCGCGCGCTTACCGCACCGGCAAGAAGGAAGACCAAAAGCTGTTTGGCCAGCACAACACGCATTGGATTCCCAAGGGGCTGCCAGGCGAAGGGCATGTGCTCATCTTCAACAACGGCGGCAATCGGCCCGACGGCAGCTATTCATCGGTAGACGAGATCGTGTTGCCCATCGATTCGCAGGGTCATTACGAGCACAAGCCGGGAACCGCTTATGGGCCGGACGGGCCGGTGTGGAGCTACACGGCGCCCAAAAAGACCGATTTCTATTCGTTCTTCATTTCGGGCGCCCAGCGTCTACCGAGCGGCAACACGCTTATCTGTTCGGGCGCCAACGGCACGCTTTTCGAGGTAACGCCCGAGAAAGAAGTTGTCTGGAAATACGTCAACCCGGTAAAAGGAGGCTTGGGATCGCCGGGCGGTTTTGCTCGGCCTCCCCAGCCGGGCCAGGTGCTGACGCCGGTCGTCCGCCAGTTGCTCGCCGTTACGCCCGAGCAGGGGGCCAAGCTGGACGAGGTTCAGCACGAGGTCGACGATCGTCTCAACAAGCTGCTCACCTCCGAGCAACAGCGGCAGTTCAAAGAACCGCAACCGCCCGGATCGCCGGCCGCACCGCAGGGACCGCAGCCGCCGGGCCCTAGTTTCGGCCCGTCCATGCAAGTCGGCCAGATTTTGGCGGCGCCCGACCAGCAGCGTCTGAAGCTTTCGGACGATCAGAAGAAGGAACTCGCCGCGCTGCAAAAGGAGGTCGACGGCAAGCTCGACACGATCCTCAGCGAGGCGCAGCGCAAGCAGAGCAAGGGCGGCTTCGCCTTTGGTGGCGGTCCCCCGCCTGGAGCGGGAGGTCCTGGCGGCGGAGGTCCTGGAGGTGGACCCGCGGGGCCTGGGGGCGGGCCTCCCAAGCCGGGCCAACTTCTGCCGCCGTTTCTCCGCGACGCGCTGAAGCTGACCGACGAACAGAAGCAGCAGCTTGACGCATTTCAGACCGAGGCCGACGCGAAGCTGGCCAAACTTTTCACCGACGAGCAGCGTAAACAATGGCAGGAGGCACGTGGCGCCAGCAGCGTGCCGCCGCCGGGCCAGTTCATCTCGACCACCCTCCAAGCACGCCTGAAGCTGACCGCGGACCAGAAACAGGAGCTGAAATCGCTGCAAACGGAAGCCGACGGAAAGCTCGCCTCACTGTTCAACGATGAGCAGAAGAAACAGTTCGAGGAGATGAAGTCGAACGCTGGGCGCGGGGGCCTCGCCGGCGGTCCGGGCGGCCCACCGGCAGCGGGCGGCCCTCCAGGAGGCCCAGGCGGGCCGGGCGCGGGCGGTCGCGGGCCGGGTGGTCCTGGCGGTCCAGGTGGCCCTCCGGGAGGTCCTCCAGGTCCCTTCACGCCCGGAGGGGTTGTGCCCGTCTTTCGCGTCTACCGCTTCGCGGCGGACTATCCGGGGTTGGCCGGCAAGCAACTTGTTCCGGGTAAGACGATCGAGGAGTTGAACGCGAAAGATGCGGGAGCGAAGACGGCGCAGATCGAAGCAGCGGGTAAGGATGGAGCGTCTAAGTAGTCTTCGGCGAAGCCGAACGTCCGTTCTTCTGCGATCGCAGACCGGGACGTTGCGGGCGAGGTAGGCGATGCGCAAGATCGGTTATTTGTTGCTTGCCGTTGGGCTGGTTTTGCTCGTTCCGCGGACGGCGCACGCCTACATCGGACCGGGGGCCGGCTTTGCGCTGGCCGGCTCATTTCTGGCCGTCTTCGCCGCCATCGCCTCGGCCCTCTTGCTTCTGCTCACCTGGCCCATCCGGCTCCTCTGGCGGACCGTGTTTCGGCGCCGGCCCCCGGCCAAGAGCCGCGTGAAGCGGGTGGTGATCCTCGGGCTCGACGGTCTCGACTACGGCCTGACCTCAAGACTGCTCGAAGAAGGCAAACTGCCCCACCTGGCGGCGCTGCGCGACCGGGGCTGCTTCCGGTCGCTGGGCAGCACGCTGCCCCCCATCTCGCCCGTGGCCTGGTCGTCGTTTCAGACGGGAGTCAATCCGGGCAAGCACAACATCTTTGATTTCCTCACGCCCGACCTGCACACCTACCAGCCCAAGCTGAGTTCGGTCGAGATCAGGCCACCGCGACGCTCCCTGCGCTTGGGCAAACTGCAAATCCCGCTTGGCAAAGCCGACGTGCGGCTGCTGCGCAAGAGCAAGCCGTTTTGGAACGTCTTGAGCGAGTACGGAATCTTCAACTGCATCCTGCGGGTGCCGATCACCTTTCCCGCCGAGAAACTGCGGGGCGTGCAGCTTTCGGCCATGTGCGTGCCCGACCTGCGCGGCACGCAAGGCATGTTCACCCACTACACAACGCGGCCGCGAGAAGAAGGCGAAAAGACCGGGGGAGAAGTTCACACCGTCACACGCGAAGGGAACGTCGTGCGGGCCGAGCTCCTCGGCCCGGCCCACCCGCTCGACCCGGCCCGTGGCAATCTCAAGGTGCCGTTTCAACTCACCATCGCGGACAACGGCCGTGCCACGCTCAAGATCGACGGCCAGAAGCACGAGCTTGCGCCGGAGCAATACACCGACTGGGTTCGCGTTCGCTTTCGGGTCATGCCGGGGATGAGCGTGACCGGCGTATGCAAATTCCTTCTGCTGCGCACCTCGCCCCACCTCGAGCTGTATGTCACGCCGATCAACATCGACCCGGAAAGCCCGGTCATGCCGATCGGCTACCCCTCGGTTTACCCCGTCTACCTGGCGAAGCGGCAGGGCACCTTTGCCACGCTCGGCCTGGCCGAAGACACCTGGGCCCTCAACGAACACATTCTCAGCGACGAGCATTTCTTGCGGCAGTGCGTCGACTTCGACCGCGAACGCGAGGCCATGTTTTTCGACAGCCTGGACAAGGTGCGCGAGGGCGTTTGTGTCTGCGTTTTCGACGGCACCGACCGCATGCAGCACATGTTCTGGCGGTACCTGGACGAAGATCACCCGGCCCGGCCCAAAGAAGTGCCCGAACCGTTTCGCCAGGTGATCGAGGACCTCTACCGGCGGATGGACGACCTGGTGGGGCGCACCGTGGCCAAATGCCGCGACGACGGGACGATGCTCATGGTCCTTTCGGACCACGGGTTCAACACCTTCCGCCGGGGAATCGACCTGAACCGCTGGCTGGAAGAAAACGGCTACCTCGTGGTGGACGACGCCCGCCGCCAGGAAGAACACCTGGCCGGCGTCGACTGGTCGAAGACCCGCGCCTTCGCGCTGGGACTGACGGGCATTTTCATCAACATCAAAGACAAGTACTCCCAGGGAATTGTGGCTGTAGCCGAGGCCGACGCCCTGCGTCAGGAGATTGCCCAGGGGCTGATGGCGCTGGTCGACTCCCAGACGGGCGCCAAGGCCGTGAAGCGGGCCTACGTCGCCCAGCATGCCTACCGCGGTCCCTACAAAGACCAGGCGCCGGACGTGATCGTGGGTTATGAGCGGGGCTACCGCGTCTCCTGGGATGCCGCCATCGGCCGCACCAGCCGCGAGGTTTTTCACGACAACACGAAGGCCTGGAGCGGCGACCACTGCGTCGATCCCTCCGTCGTTCCCGGGGTGCTCTTCTGCGACCGGCCGATCGAAACGGAGAACCCGCGGCTGCTCGATATCGGCCCCACCGTGCTCGACCTGTTCGGCGTGGCCGTTCCCGATTACATGGACGGCAAGCCGCTCGCGGTGGGCGACCGAGTCGGCGCCCCCGCGCATGCAACTTAAGCCGGATTGACTACGCGGCAAGCGGATTTGAGAATGAGAATATGAGCGTCGACGCGATTGGCATAGATCCTGACGTTCTGGCCGATGCCGAGGCGGTCGTTGCGGCCGTGACAGGCGGCCGGGACTTAGACGACGCTGTCGTACGTCGCATTCGGGCGCGAACGGACGCGGCTCGAGAACGCATATTACGAGAGCACGGGCCGCTCGACATTGCCGTTCCGGCCATCCGTGAACTCCGAGACCAATGAAGCATGTCTTGGATTCAAATGTGGCCGCGAAATGGGTCTTGCCGGAGCCAGACTCAGCGAAGTCGCGTGTCTTCCGCGACGAGTTCGGGAGAGGGCTGCACGATCTCATTTCGCCAGACATCCTACCGATCGAGGTTGGCCACGCGCTGACCAGGGCCGAGCGGCAAGGGCGAATCAGCCAGTCTGAAAGCCTGAATTTGTGGGCCGATATGATGACCACCCCGCCTCGGTTCTTCCCGTATCTTGCGTTAATGCCACGAGCGTTGATCCTTTCTTCCCAGGCGCGCGTCGGTGTTTACGATTGTGTCTACGTTGCGCTCGCCGAACATGAGCAATGCCGGGTCGTCACGGCCGACCAACGACTGCTCAATGCGTTTCCGGCGCACACGATATCGCTCGCATCGCTGCCGTAGTATCGAGAGCCGGGCGAAACGGTTCGCCGACGCTACCCCACTACCCTATTGAACCACGAAGCAGACCAAGCGGCAGCCATGGCCGAACAACCCGATCAAAGACCGAACCGACGCACGTTTCTCAAGCGTTCGGCCACGCTCGGCGCGGCGCTGGGCGCCAGCGGCGGGTGCTATTGGACGGGTGCACGGCGTCGGGCATCGAGAAGCCTGGGCGAAAAAGTCATCGTCATCGGCGTCGACGGCATGGATCCTCGACTGTGTGACGCCATGATGAGCGAAGGCCTGCTCCCCAATCTGGCTAAACTTCGCGCCAGCGGCGGCTTTAGCGATCTGGGCACAAGCATTCCGCCCCAAAGTCCGGTCGCCTGGGCCAACTTCATCAACGGTTCTGGCCCCGGCTCGCACGGTATTTTTGACTTCGTCCATCGACACCCGCACGAGCAGTGCACGCCATTTTATTCGGCCGCCGAGACGGTCGACGGCAAAACCGTGCTCCGCCGCCAGGGCGTTCCCTTCTGGGATTACCTCGACGCGGCAGGCATTCCGTCGACCTTCTACGACTTGCCGTCGAACTATCCGCCCAGCCCCTCTCACCACGGCCACCACCGCGCGATCGCCGGCATGGGAACGCCCGACATGCTGGGCAGTTACGGCACGTATCAACACTTCGCCGACAACAATCCGCTGGAAGAGGGCGAAGACACGGTTGGCAAGCGGTTCGTCCTCTCGTTTGAAAACGACAAGGCAGAAGCGACGATCGTGGGGCCGACCAACACTCTGCTCGCCGAGCCGCAGCCGATTGACGTTCCCTTTAACGTCTATCGCGACCGGGCGGCCAACGCCGCACTCGTCGAAGTTCAGGGACAGAAGATCCTGCTCAAAGCGGGTGAGTGGAGCCAGTGGACGAAACTGAAGTTTCCTCTCGCCTGGTATGTGCCCAAGCCCAGTGGCATCTGCCGCTTCTATCTGCAGGAGGTGTCGCCCAACTTCAAGCTCTACGTCACTCCCGTCAACTTCGACCCCAGTGCGCCCGCCGTCCAGATTTCGGAGCCGGCCTCGTTCATCCAGGACGTGTCGAAACAATTGGGGCTATTTTACACCACCGGCTTTCAGGAGGATTACAACGCCCGCAAGGACGGTGTGTTTCGCGACGACGAGTTCTTAAAACAGGCCAACCTAGTGCTCCAAGAGCGGCTGGCCATGTTCGACTACGCGGTCGACGACTACGACGATGGGCTGCTGTTCTTCTATTTCTCCAGCAGCGATCTGCAATCGCACATGTTCTGGTGGACCTCGGATGACAAGCACCCGGTCCGCACCGACGGCGAGGCCAAGAAGTATTTCGGGCACGTCCGGCAACTCTATCAGCGGCTCGACGCGGTGGTGGGCGATCTCTACGATCGCTACGGCAGCAAGGCGACGATCATCGTGATGAGCGACCACGGCTTCTCCAATTTCGCCATGCAATTCAACCTCAACTCCTGGCTGCGGGATGAGGGCTACCTCGGTCCGCCCGACTGCACGTCGATCATGAAAGACGTCGACTGGTCGCAGACCGTCGCCTACGGGCTGGGCCTCAACGGACTCTACCTGAACCTCAAGGGCCGGGAGCGCGACGGCATCGTCGAACCGGGCGAGCTGCAGGAATCGCTGCTCGTGGAGCTGGCCCAGAAGCTGGAAGGGATCACCGATGCCAACGGCCAGAGGGTCATTCGCAACGTCTACCGGGCCGACCAGGTTTACTCCGGCAACGCGACCGAGCTGGCGCCCGATCTGATCGTCGGCTATGCGCGCGGCTACCGGGCCTCATGGGCTACGTCGCGAGGCGATCTCACCAGCGACGTGCTGCTGGCGAACGACTCGGCCTGGAGCGCCGACCACTGCGCCGACGCGCTGGAGGTGCCCGGATTGCTCTTCAGCAGCCGGCCGATTCGCGGAAAAGATCCAAAGCTGATCGACATCGGGCCCTCGATCCTGGGGCTGTTCGGCCTGAACGTCCCTTCGTCGATGACGGGACAGGACATCTTTGGAGGATAACGTGCGGCGGCGCGCGTGCGTCGCCCGATACGCGGGCGCCGTTGGCTAGCGGTTAAACGAGCGACAAGGAGAAAACCAGATGATGAAGGTCAAGATCGAGCCGGGGCTCTACGACCGCGCCAAGCGCGCCGCGGAAAGCGCCGGCTACAGCAGCGTGGACGAATTCATCGCCCACTGCATCGAGAACGAGCTGAAGAAACAGCACGACGAAACCGAAGGCCAGGTGGCCGACCAGCTCCGGGGCCTGGGATACATCGAGTGATCGATTTCTTCACGGGTCTTGTGGTTTGGCTGAACGCGCTGGCGAACGCGCTGGGCGGCATTTTGCTCGCGCCGATAGGCGTTCTGCCGGGCTGGCTGTCGGCCACGCTGGTCGCCGCGATCACCGGCGTCTTGCTGCTGGTCATGTTCAAGTACACCTCAAATCAGCGGGCCATCAAACGGGTCAAGGACGATATCAACGCCAACCTGCTCGCGCTCAAATTATTCAAAGAGAGCATCTCGGTTGCCCTGCGGGCTCAAGCGAGCATTTTGCGTTCGGCCGTGCGGCTCATGTCGCTCGCCCTCATGCCGATGCTGGTCATGGTGCTACCGGTGCTGTTGATTCTCGGACAGCTCTCGCTCTGGTATCAGTCTCGCCCCCTGCGAGTCAACGAAGAAGCGCTGGTGACGCTCAAGCTTCTTTCCGGTGACGTCGCCCGGCCGGAGGTGCAACTGGATCGGACCGACGCCGTGGAGGTCCTGACCGGCCCGGTCTTCGTGCCCAGCGAGCGCGAGGTCTGCTGGAAGATCGAGGCCCGCCGCGCGGGTTATCATCGCCTTGGGTTTCGCGTGGGCCAGGAAATCGGCGAGAAAGAGCTGGTCGTGGGAGACCGCTTCATGCGGGTCAGCTCCCTGCGGCCCGATCGGTCGCTGAGCGACGTGCTCTTGTACCCGGCCGAAGAACCATTCGACCGCAACTCGGCCATCCAGTCGATCGCCATCGACTATCCGACGCGTTCTTCCTGGACGAGCGGCGCCGATACCTGGGTCGTCTACTGGTTTGCCGTCTCCATGGTCTTTGGTTTCGCGTTTCGCCGCGTGTTTAACGTCAACATGTGACTTTCGTCCGCCGAAGGGTTTTCGCGCAATGTACGCCGACATCATCGTCGTCTCCGGTTTGCCGCGCTCGGGCACGTCGCTCATGATGCAGATGCTCGACAACGGCGGCGTGGAAGTCGTGACCGACGGGGCCCGCACGGCCGACATCGACAACCCCAAGGGCTATTACGAGCTCGAGAAGGTGAAGGCCATCAAGCGAGACGCCTCCTGGCTGGCCGACGCGCGGGGCAAGGCGTTCAAGATGGTGTCGCAGTTGCTTTACGATTTGCCGGCCGGCGAGCGCTACCGGATCATTTTCATGGAGCGAGACTTCGACGAGATGCTTGCCTCGCAGGAGAAGATGCTCAAGCGTCTGGGCCGTCCTGCAGCGCCTCGCCAGGAGATCGAGCGATCGTTCACGTTGCACCTGAGCCGGTTGCACGAGTGGCTCGCCCGGCAAGAGCACATGCAGGTTTTGCGCGTGAGCTACAACGAGCTTCTCGCCGAGCCCCGCCGGCACGCCGAGCACGTCGGAGAGTTTTTAAGCGGCCGCGCCGACGTAGAAAAAATGGCCGAGACGGTCGATCCCTCGCTCTATCGCAACCGGAGCACTTGAGTGCGCGGTACCTGCCGAACGACTCTTTGGGTCTTTCTCGGCATCCTGCCGCTCTGCGGCTGCGGCGCTCAGTCGCAACCCGGGGCAGCGCCCACGAACGCCATGTCGCAAGCCATCCCGGCTTCCGAGGCCACGGGAACCTGGAACAAATCGCAAGTGGAGACCTACCTCAAAGACGCGCTGAAACTCAGCGAGGTCTCGCTGGCGCCGGCCGTGGGAGACGATTACACCGGCACGGGCAAAGGGACCGACGGCCAGAACTACAAGATGAAGATCAAGCAGGTGCCGGGCGGAATCGCCTGCGAGTTTGAAACCGAGAACGGCCGCGGCCGCATTTCCTTCGGTAACCCGGTGCCCTAGCGTCCTTCTTTGCTCGTCTCGTTGGCGCGATTTCGCGGCTCAACGTAGCGGAGCAGCAATTCGCGCAAGCAGAAAAGGACCCACACGGCGCCGATAACGATCGCCACGCGGATTTCGGCCGGGATCGCACATGCGATGGCGACCGCCAGCATGACGCCAAGCAACGCCCTCAAGCTGAACTGAAACCGTCGCGCCATGGGGGGCACCATGGGGGTATTAGACCGCGCCGGAAAGTGCCGGACCAGGTTCGGCGATCAGCCACCACGTTCGGACTGCCCCGCCTGGTTGGGCAATACAGGAAACCGGCAGTAGAGTCGAGAGGTGGCGCGGCGGTTTAGGTGTGGCCTATCTGGTTCCGGCCCTTTCGTCTGCCGGTGCCTCATTAGCCAAGCCATGCTCCGTTTCCACCTCCCGCTCATCGAACCGGACGGGCGGTTTTCCCGCATC